>CAMFNC010000062.1 GCA_945965245.1 uncultured Porphyromonas sp.
CTATCACCATCATCGACGACAGCAGGGCCGCAAGCGGCAGGGCGAGAGGTGCGATGGTGAAGGTTCCCCACATAAGAAACTCCAGTATCACGCCCAGGCTCAGACCCTTTCCGACCAGCTCGTCGATGTAGCGCCAGAGGAATTGCAGCAGCACAATGAACCAGCAGATAAAAAAAGTCATTAGCAGCAGAGGTATGAACTTCTGCCACATATAGATATCCAATCGCTTGATGCCTTTGATTTTCATCAGTTGTTTTTTCACTCCCGAAGGATGTTCTTGGGGAGATTGATTGCCTATTAAAAATGGAATCCAAAGTTAGCTATTTTCTTACGGATTATTGCTGTCGGTAGCAGCCAAGTCTGGCAAAGCAAAAATGGTACCTGAAAAAATGCGTACAAGCTGCTAGGAAAATATCTTCCACCGAAGCCGCATATATCAGCAGACTTCTCCTCCGTGATGGAGGTTGTGTCTTAAAAAGTCCAAAATGTCCAAGTTTGTCTTTTTTTTCTTTTTGATAAAAAATTTTTACTTTTTAAGAAGTCGTTGCATCGGTTTGTGATTACATTTATCAACAAAATCTTGTCCTACTATTATAATTAATTAAAGTCTAATCATAAATACCCAATCATCATTATGAAACGAGTAAAAACGATTTTCCTCTATGGTATCATTATATTGATAGCCATAATGTTCTTCGGCTGTAAGCCCGATAGAGCAGATAAACCGGAACCTAAGGAGCCTGGTTTGAAAAAACAGATTGAAGCTGTTATTCCGGATGTTTTGTTGAATAGAGCAAAGAGCATGGGGATGCTCATTCATGAAGGAGCTAATCCTCCCAAGGTAGAAGGTCGTTACTTAGTCGATAACCTGAGCTTAATCAAATCATCACTCAAGGACTTTTCACCCACCGGTATGCAATTGGAGGAAGAGGTTCTAACGCTTACCGCGCAGAATGCCCAAAATCATACTGTTCAGTTGAAAAGAGAGAAATCGAATTCTGAGGTAACCGAACAGCTGATGGTTATATCCGGAGCAGACGATTGCTTTACGCTTTACGCACAGTTTCGCATTACCCTTTCGGATAAGAGCACTCATCAGGCTGCTGCGCTTTATTCCGGACGCATCGGAGAGCTTGGCATACAGGATTTTTACTATGCTTTCTTTTTGATGGACAATGCCCAAGGAGCCATATTTCAAGAAAAAGACGGTGTGGCGGCTCATTTCGATGGTCAGTTGGAAGCAAAGAGATTGGGAACTATTGTCTTACCCGATGGCTGTAAGTTAGATACAGACAAGTATCAGATGGTGGGTGGCATGGGTACCTCTCCAATTTCTTCGGATGGCAGCTTCAGTCTGCCCATGGATACGAATTTGCAGCAGGCGATCTATATGGCGGATAAAAACAAAAAAGTTCGAATGTTGGCTTATGTGAATGCCGGTACGGAGAGTTTCAAACTCGATGCCGAGAGCAGTGCCATGGGATTGTTTATGATGATGAGCGGAGCCCGCAGTGAACTGAACAAAGAGCAGTGGGTAAAATTGGAACAGCAGCTTCGAAATATGCCCGAGTTCAAAAACGTGGTGAAGGAGGTGGAGCAGTTGATAAAATCAGACAAAGACCTTCTTTCTGCGGAAAATGTCCAACTGATGAAACTCTACGGCAAACTGTTCGATGCCCTTGCCAAGCCCAAATCCTCGATGGCTGGTGCATCTCTTGTTCCATCTCCGTTGCGCACAGCGCTTCCGTCGGATTTATATGGCGCCATGAGAGGAACGAAAGACGAATCGCATAAGCCGCTGGTTGTTTCCTATGAAAACGATTATTTGGTCATCAACAACAACGGATTTGCCCCTGCCTATTTGATTACAATCGAGGAAGAGGACGAAAAGGGCAATCGCAAGGAGGTGCTGAAAGAGGCATTGAGTGCTTCTCGAACCACCAATCTGAGTATTGGTGCCATTTTTACTTGGACATGGGGAGTGAATCAGCCACCCGCCGAAAGTGTGAAACTGAAGATAAAACCCAATACCAATTATTATATATCGGCCAATTCGGGCATCAGTGAAATGAATAGATGCTCCGTATTGAATGCGCTGAATTTAGTGGGCTATGTGGTGGATTTCGTGGGGCTTCCGGTCGGAAAGAAATGCGTTCAGGCTTTGGCCGAACAGAGCTACAGTACCTTGAAGACTACTTACGATGCTTTCCATGCCTCCGGACCACGTGATGCCGCGGGTTTGTTCGTGGATCGCACGTTGGCACTCGTGGCCAATGGCACCGTGGTGGAGTGTATCACGGGTAAGGAACTTTCGGAACTGAGTTCGAAGGCCGCCAAGTTTCTCATCAAATCTTTGGATGTGCTGGGAAAAGGAGATGCAGCGGCATCGCTGACTGGACATGTGATCGGATTGTGCAAGTGCGATATGCAGATAGATCTGTGTTGCTCCACGGATGGCAAAGCCCTGAACTCCTGCGGCTCGCCGTATGTATATCTGACTACACCGCTGTCAGCCGGCAGTAAAGTGGAGTTTACCTGTCGGCTCATGGATGCGAAAAAGCCCGGCTGGATAGACCTGAATGGCAATGAGAAGAAAGATGCGGATGAGGAAATCAAAGACGGTGTAAACCGCATCACACTGCGGCGTGCGGATATGAAGCTCTTCGGTGACTTCCTGACGTTGGATTTCGAAAAATTCGAGCTGTCGCTTCTGCGGCTCAATCCGAACAGTGTCGTGGATGGAGTCTTCCCCGGAAAGATCAAAGAGTTCGATGCCGCAGGCAACCGCAGGCTGGGGTATTTCAGCAATATAAAAGGTTTGACCAAAATCGACGTGCGCGACTGCCGTGGACTCAAGGAAATGACCTGCAAGGGCAAGATACCCGAACTGGATCTGACGGGATGTCGCTCGCTGACCAGGCTGACCTGCGATGGCAATGAAACAGCCAAACTCGTTATCAAGGATTTGGAAGCACTTCGCGAAGTGAACTGCTCGTTCAACCGACTGACCGGCGTGGTGCTCGGCAATAATAAATCATTGGTTAAACTTAACTGCACCATGAATCAGCTGAAAGAAAAAGCCATAACCGATATTGTTAAGGGTTTGCCTCTGCGAAAACAGGAGGATAAGGCATTGGCGTTATTTGATAAAAATCCGGCACGACCCTCCGGCGATGCCATAGCCATGGCAGAAAAGAAGAATTGGGAGCTGACACCGGGCAAGCAGAAACCCAATCTGCCGACGGAGCCCGGCATAACACTGGTGTATAATCAATCCCATGTCAGTATACGTGCAAAGCCGACACATCCCGATAAGCCGGGCTGGGTGGATGCCAATAACAACGGCATTAAAGATCCCAATGAAATCTTTGACAAGAATAACGTAAACAAGATTAACGCATTAAATTTCGATATAATAGACGGAAAAACGCCGGAGGGATTCTCTGTGAAATTATACGGAGAGTTTGAATTCGTGGATGCGTCTAATCCCTATTTATTATCTGTCAGCATAGACAAAGAGTTTAAAGCCCAGAGATTTGATATTATCGCAAGCAGAGCATTGGTCAAGGTGAACGCTCAGAGGTGTATGCAAATAGAAAAATGGGAAATAACTCAAAATAGCAAATTAACGGAATTGGATCTGACCGGATGCGGAATGACCCAGTTTTATGCATTCACAAATAGTAAGATGTCTAAGTTGATATTAAAAGATTGCATCAAATTGAACTATGCAAGAGTGGAAAGTTGTGCTATAAAAACCATAGATGTGACCGGATGTGGGAATTTATGGCAGTTACGTCTTAGGAAAAACCAAATCAGCCGGATGGACGTTTCCTCCTGCTCAAGTCTATCAGAGTTGTTATTATCCGATAATGCTTTCGACAAAAAAGGATTGACCGAGCTGTTCGATTCTTTGCCGGATCATACTCAGCATGATGGTTCAGGATTTTGTTATGTCCGAGATTGTCCGGGATCAAAGGACGTGACCGAGGACGAGGAAGAGGCGTTATGGAAGAGTAAACGCTGGCGCATTTTCTATAAATAAAAACAGTTCGTCTAAACTTAAAAAGTCAGTTGAAATCATTTTCGAGATCGGCTGACTTTTTTGTTTGCAATAGGAGGACAAATGAAAAGCGAATACCTGAAGCCGAAATCCGATTTCAATCCATGCTGTTTCGATTTTCGTCTGAATAGGTCTTGTGCGGTTTCTGTGTATGGAGACTGTGGTTTCTGTGTATGGAAACGCAAGTCTCAATACGTTGAGAACGCAGTCTCACATCTATGAGACGGATGAAAGCTGCTTACCGCCTCCGAAAACTTCTTCAGACGGCATTTGTTGCTATCTTTTGACAAGAGACAGTACTAATAATAGAGACGGTTTGACACCGTGGATGATATGCTTTTATGACTAATAATGGTGTTGATTCGGTAGGTATATTTGTGCGTGTGTGTTACCACCCTTGTCTCGCTCTGCCGTTTTTGCTTTTGAAATCGGTTTTCAGGCCGCAGTAATTTTAGTATATTTGCAATTGTATAAAGCCGTGTGGGAGCACTGCTCTGCGATCACGGTTTCTTAATTACCAATTAATGTCCAATAGAGAACAACGATATATTAAATGGTATTTGATTGCTTCGGTCTTGGCTCTTCTGCCTCTGACCGTGGGTGCACAAAATCCGGATATCCCCAAACTGATGGTTTGCATCACGGCAGACCAGTGGGATGCCGGTGTGCTGGAGCAAATCAAACCTTATCTGGGCAATGATGGATTTCGGCGGTTACAAAGCCGGGGCACCACAATTCAGAAAGTCCTCTTTCCTTTTGCCCCAATCAATGGCACTTCAGCCTCCACCACGCTCTCTACCGGTGCGCTGCCAGTGGTGCACGGCGTGTCGGATGAAAGTGTGTTCGTTTCATCGGACGGCTTGTTTCATCCCATATTGGAAGACCGAACGCAGAGTGGCGAATATACCCGCCTGACGGTTTCCCCGGTCAAACTCTTTGCCGGTACCATTGCCGACGAACTGAAGTCTGCCACGGGCGGCAAAGCCATTGTTTATAGCGTTGCACCGGATGCTGCCATGGCCATTGCAGCAGTGGGAGGCTGTGCCACGGGGGCATATTGGATAGACAATCAAGTGGGCAGTTGGGCTTCCACGCGTTATTATGGTGCGATGCCGGATTTTCTGAACCGATACAATCGGTCTGAGAATAATCTGAGCAAAAATCTGACGCAAAGGAAGTGGATACCACAGAAGAATTATTCGGGATTGCCATACAAAGCCTCCCAAAGTTTCCGCCACTATTTTAAGGCTACTCGCTATGCAGATTTCAAGAAGTCTGCATTGGTAAATGAAGAAGTCACCCGATTGGCTCGTCTATTGATAGAGCAAGGGGGATATGCACAATCACAATCTCCCGGATGGCTTTCGCTGGCTTATTATTGTGGTCCGCATACATCGGAAGGTGATGGAGCGATGCTTACACCGGAATTGGTGGATACTTATGTCCGATTGGATAGCCAGTTGGCAGAACTTTTTGCCGTATTGGATAGAACCATCGGAAACAATAAATATGTGGTTTCCTTTAGCGGAACAGGCTATGCCTTACACCCTCGCAGAGTGAAACAGAACATCAAAACATTCAGCCCGCAGAAGTGCAAAACACTCCTTAATCTATTCCTCAAAGCGGTCTATGGTGGCAATGAATGGGTCAAAGCCATTACACCCGGAGGAATCTATCTGAATGACCAATACATATCCAAAAGCAAGCTCAATCCGGCAGATGTGCAGGCCAAAGCGGCGGAATTGGTAGAAGAGATGGAGGGTGTGAGTCGTGTGGTTACCTCCGAGACCTTGCGTAGCGGTTTGGCATTAAACCCGGAATGTGAATATTTGCGCTGCGCCACACATCGCGAAAGCAGACCCGATTTGCTGATGATGCTTCATCCCGATTGGCAATATGCCGCAGGAGAATTGATGCTGCCACCGGAGAGTATGCAGACCACGTGGCAGACCGAATGGCATTACGTGCCACTTAATACGCCGCTCTATATCATGGGGGGGGATATGCCTCGGGGAGAGCGAATTACGACCCCGGTGCGTGTGACGCAGATTGCTCCCACACTTTGCGGTATTCTGAAAATCAGACCTCCCAACGGATGTGTCGATTCAGCCATTGAGTTAAAAAAGTAGTGTAAAGACCACATAAAAATCAGAATAATAAGACATCTATATAATATGGGATTTAATGAATTCATGTCGAAGATTTTCGGCAATAAATCACAACGCGACCTCAAGGAAATTTCGCCGTATGTGGATAAAATCAAAAAGGTTTACCCCGAAATAGAGAAACTTTCGGATAACGAACTCCGCGAACACACGCAGGGATTGCGCCGTCGTGTACAGGAGCATGTGGCCCCCGAACGCCATGAAGTAGACGAGCTGAAGAAAGCCATCGAAGGGATGGAATACGAGCAGCGCGAAGAGAGCTGGGCAAAAGTGGATAAGATAGAAAAAGACATTCTGGATAAGATGGAAGTGGTGCTGGACGAAATTCTGCCCGAAGCCTTTGCCATTATCAAGGAAACAGCACGTCGTTTCAAAGAGCATGAAGAAATTTCAGTGAATGCTACAGAATTGGACCGTGAGCTTTCGCTTAATCATGACTTTGTGCGTATCGAGGGTGACCAAGCCATCTACCGCAATCGCTGGGAAGCAGGTGGCAATGAGACTGTCTGGGATATGGTGCACTACGATGTTCAGCTCATTGGAGGTACGGTTTTGCACAAGGGTAAGATAGCCGAAATGGCCACGGGTGAAGGTAAAACATTGGTGGCCACGCTGCCGGTATTTCTGAATGCGCTTACCGGCAACGGGGTGCATGTGGTTACGGTAAATGACTATCTCTCCAAGCGTGACTCGGAATGGATGGGACCGCTGTATATGTTCCATGGTCTGACGGTGGATTGTATCGATAAGCACCAACCCAATAGCGAAGGTAGGCGCAAGGCTTATCAGGCAGATATTACTTTCGGTACCAACAACGAATTCGGTTTTGACTACCTGCGCGACAATATGGCCGGCAGTCCTTCGGATTTGGTTCAGCGCAAACACAACTATGCCATTGTGGACGAGGTGGACTCTGTGTTGATAGACGATGCTCGTACACCGTTGATTATTTCCGGTCCCGTGCCCAAAGGCGAAGACCAGATGTTCGAAGAGTTTCTGCCCAATGTGGAAAAGGTGGTCAATGCTCAGCGTAAACTCTGCGCTCAGATGTTGATTGATGCCAAAATGCTGATGGCAAGTGAGCAGAAAGAAGAACAGGAAAAGGGGTGCAAGTTGCTCTTCCAATCTTATAAGGGGTTGCCCAAAAATAAGCAACTGATTAAGTATTTGAGTGAGCCGGGTGTGAAAACCTCCATGCTCAAGACCGAAGAATATTATATGCAGGACAATATGCGCCAGATGCACTTGGCCACAGATGACCTGTATTTTGTGATAGACGAGAAGCACAACAGCATCGAACTGACCGATAAGGGAATAGACTTGCTGACTGCCGGAACGGACGACAGCAAATTTTTCGTATTGCCGGATATAGCTGCCCAGCTATCCGAGTTGGACAATGAAAATTTGGATATAGAAGCTAAGGCCGATAGAAAGGAAGAGTTGATGACAAACTACTCCATCAAGAGCGAACGTGTGCATACGGTGAACCAATTGCTCAAGGCTTATACGCTTTTTGAAAAAGACGACCAATATGTGGTCATGGACAATAAGGTGCTGATTGTGGATGAGCAGACCGGTCGTATCATGGATGGTCGCCGCTATTCCGATGGTTTACATCAGGCTATCGAAGCCAAAGAACGTGTTAAGGTGGAGGCTGCCACGCAGACTTTTGCCACCATTACGCTGCAAAACTACTTCCGTATGTATCACAAGCTATCCGGTATGACTGGTACTGCCGAAACGGAAGCAGGCGAGTTTTGGGATATCTATAAGCTGGATGTAGTGGTAATCCCCACGAATAAGCCTATTGCTCGCAACGATATGAACGACCGCATCTACAAGACGGAACGTGAAAAATATGCTGCTGTAATAGAAGAAACAGTTTCATTGGTAGAGCAAGGTCGTCCTGTATTGGTAGGCACCACTTCGGTGGAAATTTCGGAATTGCTGAGCCGTATGTTGCAATTGCGCAAAATCCCTCACAATGTATTGAATGCCAAGTTGCACCAGAAGGAAGCCGATATCGTGGCTTTGGCCGGTCAGTCCGGTACAGTGACCATTGCAACCAATATGGCAGGTCGTGGTACGGACATCAAGCTGTCGCAGGCGGTTAAAGATGCAGGCGGTTTGGCTATTATCGGTACGGAGCGGCACGAAAGCCGCCGTGTGGACCGTCAGCTGCGTGGTCGTTCCGGTCGTCAGGGTGACCCCGGTTCTTCTGTCTTTTTCATCTCTTTGGAAGACCACCTGATGCGTCTGTTTGCTTCGGATCGTTTGGCATCCATGATGGATAAATTAGGCTTCAAGGAGGGCGAAATGCTGGAGCATAGTATGCTGAGCAAGTCGGTGGAGCGAGCACAGAAGAAGGTGGAAGAAAACAACTTTGGCATCCGTAAGCGTTTGCTGGAATACGATGATGTGATGAATGCCCAGCGTGAAGTGATTTATACGCGCAGACGCCATGCCCTGATGGGTGAACGTATCAGTTTGGACGTGATGAGCACCATCTACGATACCGGTCATGCCATTATCGAGGTAGCTCGTAATGGAGGCGGCTTCGAAGAGTTTCGTGAAAACCTGATGCGCGTCCTTGTGATTGACTCACCGTTTGATGAGAATAGATTTAATTCCACAAAAATAGATACGCTGGCAGATGAATTGTATGCCAATGCCTATCAGGTTTACAAGCGGAAGATGGATAATATCCGTGAAGTGGCTTATCCGATTTTGCATAAGGTATTTATCGAGCAGGGGGCTGTATTTGAGCGTATTTTGGTGCCGCTGACCGATGGACGTCGTACCTATAATATCAGTTGTGATTTGAAAGAAGCGGATGCCACTGAAGGTCGCAGCCTGATGAAAGAATTTGAAAAAGCTATTGTGCTCCATCAGATTGATGAGGCATGGAAAGAACATTTGCGCGAAATGGACGAACTGCGCAATTCAGTTCAGAATGCCTCTTACGAAAATAAAGACCCGCTGTTGATTTATAAACTGGAATCGTTCGAACTATTCAAGAACATGGTTTATAACATGAACCGCAAGACGGTGAGCATTCTGATGCGTGTTAAGTTGCCGGTGCCGGAATCTTCACAAGAAAAGGAACGCCCCATCGAGGTGCGTCGAGAAATGCCTCAGAGTCATTCTAATATGAATAAATACAAGGCCTCTAAGTCCGATATTTATTCTGATAATCCTGAACAACGTGCTGCCGCTTCGGCTCCCCAAACTCCGGTACACAACGAACCGGTTCGTGCCGAAAAACGAGTGGGAAGAAATGACCCTTGTCCTTGTGGTAGCGGCAAGAAGTTCAAGAATTGCCATGGCAAAGGATTGTGAACCTAATAGAGGCTGCGTCGAAACATCTGTTTCGGCTCAGCTTTTTTACTTTTATATCGTATTATGATTTATTCGATGACCGGTTTCGGAAAGGCTGTAGTCGAGTACGAAAACAAGAAGATAACTGCTATCCTGCGAACGCTCAATAGCAAGCAGGCTGATATCCAAATGCGCATACCCACCGCTTACAAGGAAAAGGAAGTAGAAATGCGCAATATGCTGACAACCGGACTGCAACGCGGGAAAATAGATTTTTCGCTGGTGGTAGAAGGTGAAGACGCAGATGCTATCAGTCCTGTGGCATTGCGTCCCGATGTTATCAAAGAATATGTGCGTCAGATAAAGGCTGCGAGTATAGAAGCCGGTATTCCCGAACCCACAAATTGGTTTGAAGTACTGTTGCGTTTGCCCGGTTGTACCCAAACTACCGCCTCAGGCGATGATATTTCTTCGGAATTAGAAGGGGGCGAGTGGGAGGCTGCACGGTCTGCCATAGCGTTGTGCATCGAAAATCTGAATGATTTCCGCTGCCAAGAAGGTGTGATGCTGGGTAATGTGCTTATGGAAAAGATTAAAAATATCAGCACGTTATTGGCAGAAGTGGATGAGCCTGAAGGAGCACGTGTGGCACAAATTCGCGCTCGTATCGAAGATGGACTCAGCAAATTGGCGGAAGGTTTCGATACCAATAGATTGGAGCAGGAAATGATTTACTACATCGAAAAACTTGACATCAACGAAGAAAAATCGCGTCTGAAAAATCATTTGGATTACTTTACCGATACCCTGGCCACAGAACCGGGCCAGGGCAAGAAGTTGGGCTTCATCGCCCAGGAAATGGGCCGTGAAATCAATACTTTGGGTTCCAAAAGCAATCAGGCTGAGATGCAGCAAATAGTGGTGCGTATGAAAGACGAACTCGAACAAATTAAAGAGCAGGTACTGAACGTGCTCTGAAGCCATAAACATACTAACAATAATCCCCATGAAGACTTATACCCCTCATGTAACCAACGAAACCAATCGACTGAAATGTGTGGTGCTGGGTTTGCCCGATAGCATCGGAGCCGTGCCAACCACCCAAGAGACCTACGATGCCAAAAGTTATGAGGCTGTGGTTAATGGCACATTCCCCAAACAAGAAGCTATCATTCGTGAAATGAACGCCCTTTTGGATGTATTGAAAAAATATGAAGTGGAAGTGCTGCGTCCCAATCCTTTGAATGATTACAATCAGGTTTTTGCTCGTGATGTTTCATTTACGATAGATGATATGCTGTTCGTTTCCAACCTGATTTCGGATCGGGAATTGGAAACAGGTGCTTTCGGCACCATCTTCGATTCTGTGGGCAGTCATTTAGAGCGCTTGCCTGAAAAAGTGCATGCCGAAGGCGGAGATGTATTGCTTTATGACGATACACTTTTTATTGGCACATATCTGCGTTCGGATTATTCATCCTTCAAGACTGCACGCACCAATTCTTATGCTATTGATTATTTCCGGGAGCGTTTCCCACACAAGACTATTGTGCCACTGGAGCTGCGCAAGCACGACACAGACCCTCGTAAGTCGGTTTTGCACTTGGATTGTGCTTTTCAGCCTGTGTCTAACGGGCGTGCATTGATTTATCGTGAAGGTTTCTTGAATGCGAGCGATTTGGCTCTTCTGGATGAAATTTTCGGTCGGGATAATCTATTTGCCGTAACGCCGGAAGAGGCTTACTTCATGAATACAAATGTATTCTCCCTATCGCCGGATACGATTATTACAGAAGAGCGATTTACCCGTTTGAATGAACATCTGCGCATGCAATGGGGCATGACGGTGGAAACGGTTCCTTATTTCGAAATCTCTAAAATGGGTGGTTTGCTGCGTTGCTCCACTATGCCACTGATTCGTGAATAATATCCGAATGCGATGAAACAGAAAACGCTCTTCGTATGCTCGGAGTGCGGTGCACAGTACCCTAAATGGCTGGGGCAATGCACCGCTTGCAAGCAGTGGAATACCATTGCAGAAGAGATGGTTTTCGTGGAAAATGGCAAAAAATCTGGTGTGGCATTGGATGGTGTGCTGACCTCGAAAGCCGAAAAACCGATACTCTTGCAGGAGATAACATCCGATGAGGAAGTACGTATTGATTTGCAAGATTCGGAATTTAACCGAGTGTTGGGAGGAGGACTTGTCAATGGTTCTTTTCTTTTGCTGGGGGGGGAACCGGGTATTGGCAAGAGTACCCTTATTCTGCAAACGGTATTGAAGTTGCCACGCCTGACCACGCTGTATGTGTCAGGCGAAGAAAGCCGGGCACAGCTGAAAATGCGTGCCGACCGTATTGGTACAGTACAATCGGCCTGCCATATCTATTGCGAAACTTCATTGGAAAAGATTATAGCCACTGCGCATGAGTTAAATCCCGACTTGCTGGTTATAGACTCCATTCAAACCATTTATACAGAGCGTTCGGAAAGTTCGGCAGGCAGTGTATCGCAAATACGTGAATGTGCCAATTTGCTTTTACAGTTTGCCAAAAGTCACAATGTGCCGGTTATTTTAATTGGTCACATCAACAAGGAAGGTACGATAGCCGGCCCCAAGGTTCTGGAGCATACGGTGGATGTGGTTTTGCAGTTCGATGGCGATAAGCATTATCTCTATCGTATTCTGCGAGCACAGAAGAACCGATTTGGCAGTACGGCAGAGTTGGGCATTTATGAAATGCAGGCTTCGGGTTTGCGCATTGTGGAAAACCCATCGGAGCATCTTATCAATCGTAAGCGAGATGAGTTGAGTGGCACTGCCATCGCTGCGGCCATGGAGGGTGTGCGTCCTTTCCTCATTGAGGTACAGGCATTGGTAAGTTCTGCTGTATACAATAATCCGCAGCGTTCCGCCACAGGCTACGATTTGCGGCGTATGAATATGTTGCTTGCCGTATTGGAAAAACGTGCTGGATTTAAGTTGATACAAAAGGATGTATTCCTGAATATTGCCGGTGGCGTGCGCATCAATGACCCGGCTTCGGATTTGGCTGTAATTTCTTCTGTTTTGTCTTCCAATCTGGATATTGCCATTCCTCCGCAGCTCTGCATGGCCGGAGAGGTGGGATTGAGTGGCGAGGTGCGTCCTGTTAGTCGAATAGAACAACGCATCATGGAGGCGCATCGAGTGGGTTTCACTTCCATTGTCATTCCAGAGGCGAATTTCAAATCGTCCGCTGCTACCCGATACCCCATCCGTATCATTCCGGTCGGTCGTGTGGAGGAGGCTTTTCGCATACTTTTTATCCCATCCAATTCTTCAAACTAAATGCACACTATCCGTCTGCGTGTTACCCCCAAGCAAGCTGCCGATGAGGTAACACTCAAAGCTATATCCGCTCGTCAAATTGGTCTTTCGGCTGCTCAGATAGACCGTGTGGTTATTCGCAAGAAAGCCATAGATGCCCGCCAGAAAGAAATTTTTATGGAGCTGACAGTGGAAGCGTATGAAGAGGGAGAAAGCTGCACTCCGGATGATTTCTCCGATTTTGTTTATCCCGATGTATCTCATGCCTCCTCCGTGGTGGTAGTGGGTGCAGGGCCTGCCGGACTTTTTGCAGCCCTCCGATTGATAGAACTTGGGCGTAAACCCATAGTATTGGAGCGTGGTGCCGATGTGCTTAGCCGGCGCAAAGACATCGCTCAAATAGAGAAGAGCGGCATTATCATACCCGAAAGCAATTATGGCTTTGGCGAGGGTGGTGCAGGGGCATTTTCGGACGGAAAACTATATACGCGCAGTACCAAGCGAGGCGATGTGCGACGTGTATTACGTACTTTCTGTCGCCACGGCGCATCGGATAGCATTCTGATGGATGCCCATCCGCATATAGGCACCGATCGCCTGCCCATAGTTATCAAAGCCATGCGCCGGCAAATCATAGCCAGTGGCGGTGAGGTTCATTTTCATACCCGGATGTCGCATTTGATAATGAGTAGAGGGAAAGTGTGTGGTGCAATATCGGCAGATGGTAAAGAATTTATTGGACCGGTAATTTTGGCCACGGGGCATTCTGCACGGGACGTCTATCGTTATCTGCATAGCGAGCAGATTGCTTTGGAGAGTAAAGGCATTGCCATGGGAGTGCGTCTGGAGCATCCACAAATGCTTATCGACCGGATACGTTACCATAATTCCATCGGCCGCGGAGCTTATCTGCCGGCAGCAGAATATACTTATGTGACACAGGTAGAGGGCAGAGGTGTATATAGCTTCTGCATGTGTCCGGGTGGTTTTGTGGTGCCGGCATCCACCGGTTGGGGCGAGATGGTGGTCAATGGAATGAGTCCTGCCAATCGCGGTTCGCAGTGGGCAAATAGCGGCATGGTGGTAGAAATTCATCCCGAAGACGTGATTCCGCATCCCGATTCGCCCATGCAGTTTTTGGAATGGGTGGAGCAGGTGGAGCGTGACAGTTATCAAGCGGCTGATAAATCACTTCGTGCACCTGCACAGCGGATGACCGACTTTTTGCGAAACAAATGTTCTGCAGATTTCCCCTCTACCTCATATCGTTTGGGACTTACTCCAAGTAATTTGAATGAATGGATGCCTCGGTGCATTACCTCACGGCTGGTGCAAGCATTCAAGCAGTTCGACCAAAAAACACGAGGTTTCCTAACCTCCGAGGCTTTGATGTTGGCAGTAGAAAGTCGTACCTCCTCTCCGGTGCGTATTCCACGCCGTTCGGAAGATTGCCGCCATATTCAGATAGAGGGATTGTTCCCTGCCGGAGAAGGCGCCGGCTATGCAGGTGGCATCGTATCCGCCGCATTGGATGGCATTCGCTGCGCCGAATTTGCTTGTACCGGAGCTTGACATATCGCTTTATCCTCCCCCAAATAATCAGAGGCTGTTTTGAAACGGAAGTTTCAAAACAGCCTCTTGATTTTATGGGAAAAGGGATTATGTGTCAGAATAGTCTGATAGACATGCCGATGTTGAAAACCGGTATGATTTGCGAATAATAGAGAATCATTTGGGCTTCTTTGGAGTAATCAGCCATTTTATTCAAATCGCCGGATAATACATTAGGCGAAGTCACCCTGGCCTTACCTGCAAATAATACTCCCAAATCTCCAACGAAAGCCACTCGTGAATGGGGCACATGGTATCCCATACCTATTCCGATATAGGGCTGTATGGTGCGTCCCAATAGCACTGAGACAGCCACCGAGGCATTTTCATTGGGTTGAATGACCAATTTGTCATCGGGAAAGTTGCTGTCATAAATCGAAATTTTGGGCATATCGTTGGGGTCTAACGTAGTGTTATTCTCCATGATGGATTTTTGGGTATTGAAGTCAATCAATTGTCCTTCCACCCTCATTTTTACGGCTCCGATATAGATACCTGCGGTCACTCTGAATTTGTTTTTGAACGGATGATAGTCCAATAGCAGATGTCCTCTTGTACTGGAAATTTTGAATGTGCCATTCACTGCCGGCACATATCCCAAAGCATCTTTATAGGCTTTAATCTCCTGCACATCTTCAATTTGAAATTGATGCTTGTATGCTTGGATGGCAGGAATAAAGCCAATGCCGGCTCGGACGGTGAGTTCGGGTATGAATCGCATGCCCACTCCGAGATTAGTCCCGTCGGGAATACCTAACCCGACTGCCATACCCACGGCCATACCGTCTTTCGAAGTGGAGAGCGGATTTTGTGCGTAAAGAGGGAGGGTAGCAAATAAAAGAGTGATGCCGATAAGTATATTTTTCATAATTCTGTATTTATTCAATTTCTATAGAGCCTTTGTATTTGATTTGCAGTGTAAGCGTTTGTACGGCTTCGATTTTTTTTGTTTGTGTGGTAACAATTTTGACGGGAAGCTCGTTTTGCTTCATTAATGTCAATAAATCAGATTGTTTCAGACTGAAAGTGATTTTGTAGGGGTCTGTGGAATTGTCACTGACGGCAAATAGCGTATTGTCATTGCCGGAGTAAATGGTTGTTATTCTGAAAAATCCCACATTAAAGTCTTGAGGTATCTGTGGCAGGATGGTAACCTCCTTGATGTCGAGTTTCTTGATTTTTTTAGAACCCAAATGAGCCTCTTGGCAAATC
>CAMFNC010000063.1 GCA_945965245.1 uncultured Porphyromonas sp.
ACAATACCTTGGACGGAGCCACGTGGGAAGAGTAAAGCTTTCTTGATTTATCAAACAAAAAACTCAATGACTTGGTATGAAATCTAAATTATTAGTTTTATTATCAGCGCTCTCATTATTGACGTTCGGCTGCTCCCGCGAGAACATGGAACCGGAACAAGAGGAGGCTAAAGGTATGACTTTGGAGGTATCCATGGCTGCCGAGCCTCGCATTGCCGTAAACCCCGATGATAGCACAACGCCTTTTAGCTTGTCTCTCAAATGGGAGGACGCAGACCAATTGATGTTGTGTTTCAAATGCAATGGCAGTTATTACCACAATAAGGCCGCTTTAATTCCCGGCACCCTGAATTCCGATGGCAAAACGGCCAAATTTGCCCTTACTGTTCCGAAAGAAATCCCCGTCGGTGCCCAATTTGATCTCTATGGAGTTTATCAAAAGACCAATGACAATCCGGCAGATGGAGGAGCTTTTCTTCCCGGAACAGCCAAGTATCGTTTGGAACAAGAGGAAAAAGTATGTGTAACCTTGGATAAGACCGGAAAGGACGATGCTCACAAGTATTTGGGTAAAATACGGCCGATGCTCTACTTTATCAAAACAGGACTCCAAAACAACAACACAACCTCCATCCGGCTGGCTCTGCAACACAGTGGCTACGTAATGGCGATGCACTATAAGAACACAGGCAGCTCTCCTTGTCCGATGCCGGAATACATTAAACTGCAAAGCACCGATAATACCAATTGGCTCCTAAACGGAGGCGAAGAAGTGCCGGGTGGGGCTGTAGCAGACGTGGACTTTGAATTCGGCGACAACCAACAAACCTCTTTTAGCGGAACCCCGGGAAGTGCATTAATTTTTCAGACGGATGCCGAACATGCTGCTTGGATGCCGTTCTATGATGCGACCCTGAAGAGTCAGGAAGAAGTGATTGTTTACCGCTGGGTGGCCAATTCGCAAAACAGTGTACCCTCATTGAAAGGCGCCATGAAGCGCAAGTGTATAGAAGGAGGGACTTGCTTTGGCGACTCTTGGACAGACGGTGCCTATTCGCCCAAAAGTTCCGTGACCAATGGTAAGGTTTATCACCTCCATGCCGCATGGGATGGAATGGAGTTTAAATTTGTCAGCCAAGGATCAACTAAATATAAATTGAATCTGGAGGCTGATAAAACCACCATATTTGCCGACAATTTGGATAAGGTAACTTTTACCTGCCGCAATACCGCCCAAGGTGCTGCCAATGAAGACCTGACAGCGTCATGCACATTCTATCGCTTAGATAATGATGGTAATATACTGGAAACACTTTCGGACAATACCTATACCTCCAAAACAGCCGGTACTTACAAATTCAAGGCAAAGTGTTATCTGTATGAGTCCGAAGTGATTACCGTGAACGTGCAGAAAGTTACGCCAACTCAGAAATTGCTTTTTGAGGAATTTACCGGTCAGCAATGCTCTGCTTGCCCTTATGTCTTTAACCTTGTCAATAACTGTGCCGCCAACCCCAACATCGTAGTCATGGCAATACACATGAACATTCCCAGAGCCGATGTTATGTATGTGGAAGACGGTCAAAAGATTTATGATTACGATAAGGTCGGGGATAATTATAATGGCGGTACCCCCATGATGCTGGTGGATCGTGTGAGAAATCGAAGAATATCCATGGATGCCACTGCAACACAGATTGCAAACATGCTGCAGGAAAATAACGGTATTGGTGCTGCCATTGATTTCCGCCATAATAGCGAAACCAATAAGTTGGAAGCCAAAGTGAAGTTGCTTTCTACAACCAACCGTTCGAATATCAATGTTGCCGTTTATCTGGTGCAAAACGATATCACAGCTACACAAGTCAATTATGCATCTAATTGGTATCACCACAATCATGTCTTGCGCAAAGCGGCCGGAGCATTTGAAGCAGCTTTGTGGGGAGAAGAAGACCTGACATTAAACAAGAACAAAGCCGTAGAGAAGATCTATTCCTTTGATACGGGGGCTTTGTATCAGGACAACCAGAATACGCTGGCAAACGGCAAGTCCAAATGCGCCGTAGTCGTATTGATTTCGGAAAAAGATGAAGACACGAATGCTTATCGCGTCCTCAATGTGAATACTGCCGCTATCGGCACCTCGGTTGGTTACTAATCTACAGTTTCATACGGCCGAATATTTTTCGGGAAAAATCCAACCTATGGTTATGTTATTCATAACCTCAAGAGGTCGAGTCGAAACATTTGTTTGGGCTCGGCCTTTTCCCTTTCGGCACACCATACATAAAATAATTTCATTTTATATATAAAACGCGTGCAATTTATGCATAAATTTTTCGCAAAACATGCATAAAATTTTTCGGCACGCTATCGTGTTGATTCAGAGGCAGTGAAAAATGAGGTGGCAAATATCCGCTTTGCCCTGCTTGCGAAGATGGTAGTTGAGGTTATCGGAGAACGATTTCCAAAGGTTTGTATGGGATAGTCTGATTTTCTATCTCGGTCGATTTTTGGTCGGTTCCGTATTTGTCTATTACCCTTATTTTACCACCGCCTGCCGTAATAAAAGCAAACGGTGATTTGAATATCCGGGCAATGATTTTGCCGGCTTCGTCCGCAGTGCATTTCTTTTCTCCCCGATAGTGGTATTTCAGGATAGGAGCATTTGATTTCTGAAAACCAATGGCTTCCCAAACAAACTGCACTTCGCTATCCTGAATTTTCAGAATTAAACCGGGAAGACCTCCGAATTTATAAGGACCGAACGGCAATGGAATATCAGTGGAAAACCATGCCGTATAGTCCCTGCCGGCGAATGAGCCTATGGCACGTGTGCATGGATAGCCCAAAATGGTATCTGTTTCTTCTGTGAAGGTCCAATGGAACGGAGGCACATCTTGTTGAAAGCACAATACTCCTGTCTGTATCGGCATACGGTATTTGATGTCGGCTTTTCTATCGGCATGATTTACGATTAGTTCTATCGGCCAAGGTTCTCCGTGGCAGTTGGAGCGGGTCATGGAGCCACGTTTGGCCTCTTCCGTGCAGATAGAGTCGTAGTGAAATAAGAGGTCGCTGAAGTCTTTTACATGCCGTTTGCCGATATACACATGGCGCACATCGCTGATGTAATCTTTATCGGCCGGATGTCTTTTGTATCTCAATTGGTAGGCAACCTTGTACCGTGCCGTATCAAGGGTAGTGCTCTTGTGTAGTTCTTGTGTAAACGGATTGGTTATTTGCGCATGGGCGGGAAGCGATATGAGCGCAAAAAAGATGACCCAAAAATGTTTCATAATCAATAGGATTTATATTATTCTAAATCTGGTTTTTAGTAATATGCTACGCGGACGAATGTTATATACCATTCTTGACTCTGTGAGTGCCGACATGGCGGCATATGAATAAGTATTGTTATTGAGCAAATTATCGCATGAGAGTGTAAAACTGAAGCGACTGATGGTATATCGGGCTTCGGCATTGAGCAAGAGGAAAGACTTATCACCGCTGTTGAAACTATTGTAATAGTGATTGAGAGTGGTTGTTAGTGTCATTCCTCCCGGCAAGGTGAAATCCAAAGAGCCGTTTTGACTTATCGTGTTCAACCGGGGTTGGCGTTGAAAGCCTTTTTGTTGTGTGCTCATTCGATAGTATTCTCCTTGATAGGAGGCTGATAGCCATTTGAACGGAGTAAGATTGATATTCGCATTTGCCGAGATGGCATCACCGACATAACGAAGCAGGGTGTTTTGTACCAGCAACGGATTGTCATAATGCGAATAGGATAGCGATGCTCCGATTTTCAGCCGTTTCCAATCGAACCCTTGACTTCCGTGCACATTTGCCATGAATGTATTGGCTTTTTCATGAGTTTGTCGGCTGATGGTTCGTTCGGAAATGCCGTCATAATACGCCCCGTAAAGTACTTCGGGACTCTGATGATGCCATGATAAATCCATCCCGCCAAAACTCATCGAAAGTATATTTTTGAATGAATAACCAATAGAGTGATATTGGTTGAAGCCTTCAAATAAACCCGTAACATCATGTGCAGATAGTTGGCGATATGAGGTGAGAATATGATTTGTATATAGGTTTTCAATAATCGGAGTAGAATATGAGATGCCGGACTTGAAATTTAAGTCGTGACTGCTATTGATGCGATAGATAATGTTCAAATGAGGCTCCATACGCAGTCTTAATTTACTCGTTGTCTTGTTCTCTCCCATGTCAGATAGTCGGAAGTATTTGTATCGGATGGGAAGAAATAAAGATGCGTATAGCTTTCCGGTGTCATAGATGGCTTCTGCGCTCATTCCGGCATTGATGAAATTTAAACTCATATTATTATGTATAGAGCCGACAAGTGAACTATTCAGTGCATCGTGTTGGAAATTTGCCGTGGCCGAAGGGCTTATGCTTACACGACCAATTCTCCATGCAGAAAGCATACCCAAGCGATTTTCTAAAGAGAAATTATGAACATCCACCTGCTGAAGTAGTTGCTTATCGCTGATGGCTTGAGGAAATAGATTGGGGGAAACCGTCAGATGATGAGGTCTTTTCTCAAGATTCACGAGAGAGGTTATCTCAAAACCCCGATATTCAGAACTTCGATTGGTGAGATGTAATTTATTGAGCAAACGATACGATTGCACTTTTCCGTATTGGTCCATGGTGTTATTACCTGCCATTATTCTACTGTCGGCTTCGGTTTGGCTCCAGTCAAATTTTACCTGCTCTTTCAGATAATGACGTTCGCTATTATCCAAATAGGCAATATCACCATAAGCCTTTTGAGACCTGGTCGTTCCTGTCATGATTTCTTCGACCACATTTCGAGAGCCATCGGGAAGAGCGTTGTTCATGCTTGACCAACTGCTGCGCTCATCTTGGTCGTGGAGATACGCCGCATTAATACCCAATTCTCCGGATTTGCCGATACGGTAGGCGTTATTGAAAGTAGCGTTGTGCGAGCGGTTGAAATAGAAGAAACGTTTGTCTATCCCCGGTGCAGAAGGCATGGTAATAGCCGCAATGGTATTTGTGCGCGAATAGTCATTGTCGAAAGAATAGAGCTCTTGCGACAAGTCCTCACCGGTATTATTCCCTTTGTATGTGGCAAGAATTTGGCTATTCCGTTTGAAGTAGGTGGCCATGGCTGCATTGTTCCACAGCGTTTTGTTGCCATCGTATCCGCCTCCGAGCGTTGCAATCAAATTAAATACCCCTTTCACTCCCTCTTTTAGGCGAATGTTGATAGACGCTTGTTCTTCCGGTCGTAATCCTTTCAGAGCCTTTATGTCTTGGTGATTTTCCAACACTTGTACCGACCCCACATTTTTGGGGTCTATATTGTTGGAGGCTATATTGTAATGCCCTTTCATCAGGTCAAGTCCTTCTATATAAAAGTTCTTGATGGGTTTGCCTTGATAGGAGATTTGTCCATTATTCGCCACGGTAATACCAGGCATTTTCTTCAGCACATCAGCAATGGATTGGTCGGTTTGAGAAAGAAAAGACGCCACATTATAATTGATGGTATCACCTCTGGAATATATTTTATTGGCTTTAACCACAACCTCTCTCAATTCGATGGGCTTGGTGTCTGCCACTATGTCGTATTTGTCGGTGCGATTGGGTATGGTCATATTAATAGGTTTCATTTCTATCCGTGAGGCGCGAAGCACCAGACTGTCACAATCGCAAGACACTGTTAGCTGATACATCCCTTTGTCATCTGTGTATGTAGAAGCCAATATCTTGTTAGGAATTTTCGGATGCATTACCACGATACTGACAAAATCAAGCGTTTCTCCGGAAGAGTTCGTTACTCTTCCTACAAGTTGGGTCTGTGCTGCCTGACCATACAGCATGCAAGGCATGAATAATAG
>CAMFNC010000064.1 GCA_945965245.1 uncultured Porphyromonas sp.
TCGATGCCTTTTTAATTATTTTTAATTTATAACCAAAAACAAACAACTTAAGTGAAATGAAAACAAAAGTGTATGCATTGTTAGGGTTGATAGCTATTGCTTTTATAGCTTTCTCTTGTAAGAAGAACAATGCCGAAGAAGCAACATTGGAGGTCTCAAAAAGTGAGATCAAATTTGCCAAAGCCGCGAGTGAAGAAATTATAACAGTAACTGCCAGTGCCGAAAAATGGATTGCTTCATCTCCTGTAGAAGGTCAATGGTTGACCCTTGTCAAAGAAGGTACAAACCTTAAAGTTAAGGCAGACGCCAATGAAAAGGGTGTATCTCGCAGATCTTACGTTTTGATTAATGCAGGTGGTGCTGCCGAGCGTATAGAAGTGGTACAGAGTGCTGCAGATGTAGTGATTGCGACCAACCCCACAGAAATCAAAGTTAAACCCGAAGGCGGTGAAACCGTAGTAGAACTGGAAACAAACGTTGCCGATCTGAAGGTTTTCGTAGAAGAAAACGAATCCAAATGGTTGGCTGTCAATTACAGTAAAGGGCGCTCCATGCTAACGATTACTGTTCAGGCCAATGAAGGCAAGGAGCGTGTGGGTAAGATCTATATGACCAGCGGTAAGACCACGCAGGAATTGAGCGTGAAGCAAATGGGGCAACCTGTCTATATCCTACCGTTTATTGCCAAGGAAACACCTGTCATAACCGTTGATCCTTTTGAGAGACAACGTGGTAGCGTATTGGTAAACATTCCCGGAACTCTGGGACCCGGCTATTCGTCTAACAACCTTCGCGACTATTCAATTCAGAATAAGAATTTTACGTCTGTAGCTTATCAATATGGTTCTTTGGATGCTCAAAATTATTTGTTAGCGATGTCTGTAACACCCAAACTTGATTTGATCAAGGATGCCAAAGCCGTAGATGCGTTCATGGCAGAGCAAGGGTTCAAGAAAGAAGCAGAGAAGACATATGTGCACAGCGAGTATCCGTATATGGTAACTGCCGTAATCGAAGCAAAAGTTGCCGGATTTATTGTTAAATATCGCCCCAGTCAACCCAAAGATTATCCTACATTCAAAGAACTGCCTCTTAAAAATGCATTCCCTTGGGTTCTCAATGAAAAGAGAAAAGAGCATGGTAAAAAATTCGATACTGTAGATGCGTGGGAACAACAAAATGGTGGTAAAATAAAAACTCAGAATGGAGAAGTATCTGCTATATATGATGTTACAGGCCAGGAAGATATTGTTGCTCGTGTTTACTTCTTTAGAGCCAATAAGAAGGATGCCAAACCCTCAGATAAGGGTTATATAGATCCCAAAGATCCGTTCTATGGTGAGTGCCGTCATCTGCGTGTCGTTTATACCAAGACAGATTTGGCATTCTTTGAAGCCGGTGGCAAGTATTTCCTGACCAAGGAATTCTTGGAAATGATGAAAAAAGAAGGTTTTGTCACTGCTGGAGATAATGATGGTTTTTCTTGGTTTGCACACAAAGATGGTCGCATGTTAGGTTTGCGTGTGGTGGCATTCTCGGATATCAACGCAGGACAGAATAGTTTGGACATCTTAGGCTATAAGGATGATACCAGCGAATTCTTTACTTCTGCTTTTAATCTGAAAGGGAAAGCTCAACGCCTTGCAGAAATCAAGGATATGCTTTAATCTTTTTGAAATAGCAAAATCAAAATAAAATGAGATAAATGAACATGACACCCTCTTCACTTTGGCGTGAATGAGGGTGTCTTTTTTATGGGAAAATTATGAAACGAATCTTTTTTATGGCTTTAGGGCTTACGGCTTTGATATCAAGCTGCTCTAAAGATTATAATGTGGAGCAGGAAAAGCTTTCACAAGAAATGAGTTCTGAGTTTCCTGCACAATTTTCAGGTGTGGGAGTGCCCGGTGTGGCATACGTAAGAATACATGAAGATTGTTTGGAGGAATTGAGCAAGCTGACATTCGGCAGTGGCGAAGTGGCACTCAGCAGTCTGCCATCTGCCTTATCCGCAACATTGCAGAGCATCGGTGCTACCGGTATGGAACGCCTCTTTCCGTTTAACGAACGTTTTGCCGAACGACATCATCGGGAAGGTTTGGATCTTTGGTATATTATACGTTTTGATGAAAAAAGGGATTTGAATACTTGTTTGTCCACACTGTCCGGGAATAAAAGTTTCGGGGTGGTGGAGAAGGTTTATCCCACCGTTTCCTTTGCTTCTAAGAATCAAGCTCCGCTTTATACTCCGGCCATCAAACCAATGCTCTCACCCGATGATATCAAAAAACAGTTGAAGTTCAATGACCCCGAACTGTATAGACAGTGGCATTATAAAAACTTTGGCAATGTGGCCGGTTCGGTAGCAGGAGCCGATGCCGGAGTGTTGGATGCATGGGAAAAAGAAACCGGGAAAAATCATGTTATCGTGGCTATTGTGGATGGTGGTGTGGATGTGACCCACGAAGACCTTGCGGATAATATGTGGAAAAACACCAAAGAAATAGCAGGTAATAACATTGATGATGATAAAAACGGCTATATAGATGATATTTATGGTTTTAACTTCTGTACAGGCAAAGCCGAACTGACTTGGGACCACTGCGGTCATGGCACGCACGTGGCCGGTACCATTGGAGCTCGCAATAATAACAATATCGGTGTCTGCGGTGTGGCTGGAGGAAACGGATCCAAAGAGTCCGGTGTCCGGATGATGAGCTGCCAGATTTTCCAACAAAATCCCAATCAACCGAAAAAAGATACAGGAGGAGATTCTCCAGCCGCTATCGTGTATGGTGCAGACAATGGTGCCGTAATCAGCCAAAACTCATGGGGCTATATCTATGAGGCTAATGTTACGGCTATACCCTTGAGCCTTAAAACTGCTATTGACTATTTTATTAAATATGCAGGTTGTGATAATAAGGGAAACCAGTTGCCCGGTTCTCCGATGAGGGGTGGTGTGGTGATCTTTGCCGCCGGTAACGATGACAAAGAATACGAGAGCTATCCCGGGGCTTATCCTCCGGTAATAGCGGTTTCTTCTATGGCTCCAAATTGGAAGCGAGCTTCATATACCAATCGTGGCACATGGGTAGATATTATGGCTCCCGGTGGTGATGGTTATGGCGAAGGACAGGTTTATAGTACCGTACATTACAAGTCTAACGACTTCTTGGGTAAAAAGTATGGCTATATGGCCGGTACTTCAATGGCATGTCCGCATGTATCAGGTATAGCAGCCCTTATCGTTTCGCATTACGGCAAGGAGGGCTTTACTAATAAAGAGTTGGAACAGCGTTTGTTGGGAGCCCTTAATCCGACACATAATGTGGATTTAATCAACAAGGGCGAAGAAACGAAATTAGGTAGAGGTTATGTGGATGCAAGTCGCATCTTTGCGGAAAATAAAAATAAAAAGCCCGGAAATGTTATAACTCTGGACGCTAAGGTCGGTTATGTGGATATGGATATTACATGGAAGGCGGTTTCCGATGAAGACGATATTACTCCGATGGAGTATAAGGTATTCATATCCGACCAAAAATTTACGGAAGCCACTGCCGGCAGTGTCAATAATCATTTTGTAATGAATGCCACTGGATACCTTGTAGGGCATGAGTTGTCGTATTATATAGGGAACCTTAAAGATAACCATCCGTATTATATCGGTATTCAAGCTGTGGACAGATGGGGATTGAAATCCGACCTCGTGGTCAAAGAGTTCAAGACGAAGAAGAATGACCCACCCGTTTTTGCCGATGTGCCTGCCAAACTCATTCGTGTTTCCGGCTCGGATGTGGCTCGTTTTAAACTCAAAATCTCCGATCCGAATGGACACAGAATAGATGCCAAAATCTCAGGTGAGTTACGAGGTGTGTCCGAAAGTGTGGGAGATGATTATATCAGCATAGCTATTCGTGCCATTGCCCCTGTGGGTAAGCATAAAATAAACATATTGCTCGAAGATGAATTAGGAGCCACAGCTGCCGTTGAAATACCTTTTGAAGTATATGTCTATGAACAGCCGGCATTGTCGTCTGCCATCGGTGCTCAAATACTGGGACTGGATGAGGCTACACGCATAATGGAAACGGCCAAGATGTTTCATTATGATGCCATGCAGCCGGTTACATTCAAAGTTGATTCTTCGGACAAATCCGTGCTTACGGCAGATGTGGATACCTCAGGCAAACAGGTAACGCTCAAGGCTCATAAAATTGGTACTACCACCGTAAATGTGACTCTGGAAGATGGTATCGGTGAGCCGGTAACAAGCTCTTTTACCGTACATGTTGTTCCCAACTCTAAAGCTCCCGTTTACTTGATTTACCCCTCACCGGTCAAGGACGTACTTCATATTTTGGTTAATCCGGAAATGGGTAAGACGGAGATTTCTCTTCGCAATATGATGGGAGAGCAGGTATTCAATAAGATGTATAGCATAAGCCAGACAGGTTTGGTCAAACTTCGCATGAAATCTTATGCCCCGGGGAGCTACACGTTGCAGGTGAAAGGTTCTAAGGGTAGCTATACGAAGACTTTTGTCAAGATTTAATTGTAGAATATAGAAACAGTTGATATGAAATTGAAGAAAATTATTTTTTCTCTGGCTTTTTTAGCAGCCCCCATATGGGTTGCAGCTCAAAGCAGTGCATTGCCGATATTGCAAATGAATTCGGATGCACGTTCGGTGGCAATGGGCGGAAATTACTATGGCCAAAGCAGAGGAAACTACCTTTACACCAATCCCACCTCGTTGCTGTATAACAATCAAAAGTTTCAGGTATCGCTGTCCGGAATGATGCGTCCGGATTTGGATAAGTTTTATTACGGACAGTTCAATGCCGCATACCGTTTGGGCAGGCATGGCCTATATGCCGGCTTCCGTTATTGGGGCGGTCCTGAGTTTAAGTCAGAATTTGCTAGCTCCAAAAAGGCCATTCTTCCCAATGAATGGTCTGTGGATGCCGGATATGCATTTAAGATAAACAATCATTTCTCGGCTTCTGTGAGTGGCTCATTCTTGCAAAGTACAATCAAAAGTTCTGCCACTACGTTTGCCTTCAATGCTTCGGCATTTTATCGCAATGACTTCGGTATGGGGAGCTATGTGGTGGGCATCAGTGGTGGAAACTTCGGCCCCGAATTGGACTTTGGCAAGAAAGCCGGCAGTTTCCCATTGCCGGCTTATGCGGGAGGCGGAGGAGAGTGCCAATTCTTGTTTGGCAGCGAACATCGGGTCAATACTTCGCTGAGTGCCCGATATTTCTTCTTCCCGACGGATAGCCAAATGCTGTTGGCCGATGCCGGAGCAGAGTACACCTATAAGGATATACTTTCGGCTCGTATAGGTTATGGTTTTGGTTCAAAGGAGAATAGTCATATAGCCATGGGTATCGGCACATCATTCGCTGGCGTTACATTAGACGCCTCCTATCAGATGGGTTTGGGTAATAATCCCGTGAAGGCTGCGTTGCTGACTCTTGGTTTTGGTTTGTAGCCCGTTCGATGTGAGAGAACGTGAGTTCGAAATAAGACAGCCACAGAACCCTATGAAAATGTGTCGGTTAGATGATGTCGAATTTTTATGCACAAAATGAAATTAATTTATGTATAAAATGCACGCAAAATATGCATAAAACAAAATCAATTTATGTATAAAAACAGCGCTGTCCGACATCATATATCACTAAGGTTTTTTAGCTGTCTGTGCACTTAGAACGAACTCATGTTAAGATAAAAGGTGGGGGCAAAACATAGAATAGGAAGAAGTGTCTTTTCATATTGATGCTTTCTCCACCTTCCCAAACAAATAAAACAACCGCTATCATTGAGTTTTTGGCTCTTTGATAGCGGTTGTTCTTTGCAAATAACTGTCTCGTTAATGAAGAATTTACATCCAGGTGTCCCAGTCTTTCCAAACCGGTTCGTATCCGAGTTTTCGCATGGCTTCGGCAAACTCTTGGGGGCTGCGAGAGTCATTGATGGAGAATTGCTCCAAATCTTGATTGTCTTCGGCATAGCCGCCCGGTTCTGTCTTGGAACCGGCACTCATGGATGTGATGCCGATGGGCGTCACGTGGTCGCGGAAGTCGGAACTTTCGCGTGTGGAGAGCGAAATTTCCACCATGGGGTCCAGGATGCGGAATGCCATAATCAATTGCGCCATGCCGGCATCGTCAATGGGGTCTTTTGGCTCCCAACCACCGGCTGCGGGACGCAGACGCGGCAGTGAGATGGAATATTTGGTGCGCCAGTATTGCTGCTCCATGTAGCGCAGGTGCAATGCCGTGAAAAAGGAGTCGGTGCGCCAATTCTCCAATCCGAGCAGAGCACCGATGCCCACTTTCTGAATGTCGGCTTGGGCAATGCGGTCCGGTGTTTCCAAACGCCAGCGATAATCATGCTTTTTGCCTTCGGGATGATAATCCGGATAGGCGGCCTCGTTGTAGGTTTCCTGATAGACGCACACATAGCCCACGCCGGCCTCGTGCAGGCGGCGGTATTCTTCTGTCTTGAGCGGCTGCACTTCCAAAGATATTTGTGAGAAATACGGACGTACCAAACGTACCATCTTTTCGTAATAATCTGCACCGGTTACCACTTCGGCTTCGCCACTTACCAGCAATAGATGCTGATATCCCAATTTGAGTATGGCTTCCATCTCACGCTTCACTTCCTCTTCGGTCAATTTGCGGCGGTGTATCTTGTTGTATTTATTAAAGCCGCAATATACACACGCATTGGTGCAAATATTGGAGAGGTAGAGCGGGATGTACATCTGTATGGTATGCCCAAACCGCTCCACAGTCAGTCGGTGTGCTTCTTGTGCCATCTGCTCCATGTAGGGGATGGCGGCGGGAGAAATCAGGGCGGCAAAGTCGTCCATGGTGCATTTGGTGTTAGCCAAAGCACGTTCCACGTCGGCTGCAGTGGCAGAGGCTATTTGATCCTCCACCCGATGCCAGTCGTATTGGCGGATGCAGTCGTAGAAGGTCTGAAACTTGTCCATAATGCCCAGATGTTATTTGAGGTTGAGAAATGCGGTGAATGGCGAAGACGCCTCGGCTGCGATGCGAGTGGGAGCCAATTTAGCTTCGAATGCCATACGACCGGCCTCCACTGCCAATCGGAAAGCACGAGCCATGGCCACCGGATCTTGTGCGGCAGCAATGGCAGTATTTACCAATACAGCATCGGCTCCCATTTCCATGGCTTCGGAGGCGTGCGATGGTGCACCGATGCCGGCATCCACCACCACGGGCACGTGGCTCTGTTCGATGATAATACGCAGTAATTCTCGTGTTTGCAGTCCGCGGTTACTGCCTATGGGTGCACCCAGTGGCATCACGGTGGCGGCACCCACTTCTTCCAGTCGCTTGCATAGCACGGGGTCTGCCTGAATGTAGGGCAGGACGATGAAGCCGCGTTTGACCAATTCTTCGGTAGCATTCAAGGTCTCGATGGGGTCTGGCAATAGATAGCGAGGGTCGGGGTGGATCTCCAGTTTCAG
>CAMFNC010000065.1 GCA_945965245.1 uncultured Porphyromonas sp.
TGGCTGTTTCTCCAAACAAGAAAGCCGCAAAACGATTTCATTTGCCGATATTCATGAATGCAGTATCGCTTCCGTGCCTGGTGGTGGGAGGAGGTTGGGGAGCAGCCCGCAAGGTGGAAACATTACTCCATGCCGGTGCCGAATGCACGGTAATAGCACCCGATAGTTGCACTTATATCGGCAATCTCTTTGCTAAGCAACGTATTACGTATTATCGTCGCACATTCCATCCCGGTGATACCTTGGGCTTTGCTTTGGTGGTGGCTGCCACAGAGAATGACGCCCTGAATAAAAACATTTGCGAAGAGGCTGCTTCTTGTGGTGCTCTTTATAATTCGCTGAGTGACCCGATGTGTGCCAATTTCCATTTCTGTGCATCTTCAGTTCAAAAAGGAGTGGGGCTGGCCATTCATACCGAATACAGACTGCCGGAGGTGGCACGCTTGCTCAGAGATTATTGTACGGAAAGTATTCCGGCCGACATCGAAGATAAAATGAAAGCACTCTATGCTTTGCGGATGGTACGCCGGCATGAGGAGACCAACGAAGCATTGAAACAACAATATGACGATATATTGCATCAGATAGATAGATCACTTAACAAGTTATGATAGGAACTATAGGAATAAACCACAATACGGCAGCCGTGGAGGTGCGAGAGCGTTATGCACTAACCGAAGCGGAAGCACAGGATTTGGTGGCACGCTGGAAAGAACGTGGCGAAGTGCTTGGCGCAATAGTCCTCTCTACCTGCAATCGAATTGAAATTTATTACGAAACATCACAGCAGCATTTTCGCCCTCATGCGCTTATTAAGTCTTTGTCGAGATTCAAACAGATCGAACAGGTAGAAGACTCTATCTTCATCTGTAAGCAAGGCGAAGAGGCTATCAAACATCTTTTTCGATTGGCATCCGGATTGGAGTCAATGGTAATGGGCGAAACGCAGATATTGGGACAGCTGAAAGACGCTTTTCGCCGCACCACGGAGAATAAGCACAGTACATCCGTTCTATCACGAATGTTTCACAAAGCTTTTGAAACGGCCAAATTGGTGCGCAATAACTTTTTGGTGGCCGCTACGCCCATATCATCGGGGGCTGCCGCCGTGGATTTTATGGACAAACGTGTGCCCAATCGTGAGGTTAGCACGTTGATTGTGGGAGCCGGCCAAATGTCCGAAACCATTATTGATAGTCTTCATCGCTTGAGATACAGTAATGTTAAGATTTATAATCGCACTCGCGAACGGGCTGAACGCTTTGCAGACTCACATGGCCATATTCCTTTCTATACAGAGAATCAGCTGACAGAAGCACTTCATCAGGCTGATTTGATATTTGTGGCCACCTCATCGCTGATGCCTATTGTGACCAAAAAGGAATTGGATGGCCGCCAAAGGGAAAAGGGTTGCTATCTGTTCGATATGGCTGTGCCGCGGAATATAGCGGAAGATGTGTGCGAACATAAACAAGTGCAGCTATACACAATAGATGACCTGCGCTATGCACCGGATGGAGCCTTGCTGGAAGAACCGGATTATGCTGCCATGGATCGAAGCATTAAGGAAATGGTAGATCAATTTATGCAATGGATAAATGCATCTGCTATTCGAGAAGTGATACAGATTATCCAACGAGCTTCCGATGGTTTATTGGAGAAAGAGCTTTCCAAACTACCCTCGCAAATGGATGATGCAGAACGCGATATCATTGTGCAGTATGACCAGCATTTGCGAGTAACATTTTCCACAGCTTTGGTGGCGGCTACTCGTAAAATTACGGAAGACGGAAAAAACCTAAAGTATTCCGAAGCCATTGGGAAACTATTCAATGAAATCTTAGACCAAGCGTGATGAGAAAGTTTATAATAGGGACTCGTGGCAGTAAATTGGCTCTGCGTCAGACAGAGATGGTAGCGGAGGCTTTGGCGGCAGTTTTGCCTCATGGAGCAGACGATATAGTTATCGAAATTATTAAAACCAGAGGCGATAAATTTCTGGAACTGTCGCTAACCAATCAACCCGATAAAGGACTGTTTACCCGTGAGATTGAGGCTAAACTGCTGGATGGCAGTATCGACATGGCGGTGCACAGTCTGAAGGACCTGCCGGTGGAATGCGTGGCGGGAACCACCATTGGGGCTTATCTGCCTCGTGCTCATACCGCCGATGTGCTTATCGGGAAATGCGGTCTTGCCGAATTGCCCCATGGTGCGGTGATTGGCACTTCGAGTAAAAGACGCGCATATCAGTTACGTTTGCGGTATCCTCATTTACAATTCAAGGAAATACGCGGCAATGTGGAAACTCGTATTGCCAAGATGGACGCCGGCGAATATGATGCCATTATCATGGCACAAGCCGGTATGGAACGTTTGGATTTGGGACATCGTATTCGTGAAATCATAGCCGAAGATGTGGTTGTTCCGGCTCCTGGACAAGCCGCCATTGCCATACATGTGCGTCAGGATGACACCGAATTACTCAATCTTTTAGGGAGTATTGACCATACCGATACTCGCCGAGAAGTGGAATTGGAGCGTGAATTGCTCCATTCTTTGGGTGGCGGATGTGCCATGCCTTTCGGATGTGTGTGCCATCGTGAAAATGCTACAAATCATCTATTGGCCTTCTTTGCCAATGAAGAAGGTACTCAACATACCTCAATAAATACTAATTTTGAGGATGCCGATCGCGAATTGGCGGTTCAAGCAATGATATCACAACTTAAAATGATTGCCGATAAATGATCACGACTGTATATTTGGTGGGAGCCGGTCCCGGTGACTGTGGATTGCTGACTCTCCGTGCCAAGCAATTGCTGGAGCAAGCGGACGCTGTTATTTATGATGCTTTGGTCAGTCCGGCTATCATGAATTTATGCGCTAAATCTGCTCGACTTATCTACGTGGGTAAACGTGCCGGTAATCACTCCAATACGCAAGAGGAGATAAATCAAATCATCATAGAAACAGCTCGCCAAACACCTGGGGGCAAAGTGGTGCGACTGAAAGGTGGTGACCCTTTTGTTTTCGGGCGCGGAGGTGAAGAAATGGCTGCGCTCAAGGCCGCAGGGCTGGTGTATGAAATTGTACCCGGAGTAACTGCCGGCATTTCGGCACCGGCTTATTTTGGTATTCCTGTCACGCATCGAGGAATGAGTCGTTCCGTCAGTCTGATTACGGCGGCCACTCAAGATGGAAATCTGCCCGATTTGAATTGGGATGCTTTGGCTCGCTTGGATGGTACATTGGTCTTTTATATGGGAATGCGTGCCGTGCCGCAAATTTGCCGCAGGCTAATAGCATATGGTATGAATGCAAACCAACAAGCCGCTATCATCAGTCGTGGCACTACGGCTCGACAGCTAATACTGACTTCGGATTTGGCCCATTTTACTCCGGATTATGCGGATTATGAAGCCTTGTCCCCCGGACTTTTCGTGGTGGGAGATGTGGTTTCATTTGCCGATAAGTATGGTTGGAGCACCAATCAGCCGTTGGCCGGACAAAAGATTATAGTGACTCGTTCGTTGGCTCAGGCATCTGATTTGTCGGTTCTTCTGGAGGAAAAAGGAGCCGAAGTCGTCTTGCTCCCCACCATCGAAATTGTTCCATCGGCAGACCTTACAGCATTATCTGCCGAGATAAAACGTATTCAGAATTATTCTTGGTTGCTGTTCACTTCTGTCAATGCAGTGGAAATCTTCTTTGGAAGACTTCAGACAGAAGGGTTGGATGCGCGTACTCTTTCCAAATGTAAAGTAGGAGCTGTGGGGGCGGTTACCGAACAGTGCTTGCGGCATTTCGGCATTCGTGCCGACTTCGTGCCGACCAAACATACCGGTCGTGACTTTGCTCACGAACTTTTGCAGCATGACCCCGAAATCCGAGGAAACCAAGTGCTGATCCCATCGTCTGCCATTGCCCATACCGAAATTCGTGAAATTCTGGAGCAAAGCGGAGTACAGTGTCTTCAACTTCCAGTGTATGAGAACCGTGTTTTGACTTACGAACAGAATTATTTGGAGGATTTATTGACCGGCAAATGTGATTGGCTTACTTTCTGTAGCTCTTCGGCCGTAGATAACTTCATGCACCTCATCCGGAGTCTTGGATTGGAACACTTACTCCACGGAATTAAAATAGCCGTGATAGGCCATGTAACGGCTCAAACTCTCTCTCAATATAACCTCAATCATTCTGCCATGCCTGCAAATCCTACGCTCAAGGGCTTGGTGAATGAAATTGTTTCTAAATCACATTAAACAAACATATTATGTATCCTTTAACCAGATTACGCAGACTGAGACGCACCGAAGAAATGCGCGCCTTGGTTCGTGAGACAGCGTTGTCTCCCAAAGATTTCATTGCTCCTTTATTTGTTTGCCACGGCGAAAACATCAAAAAGGAAATACCCGCCATGCCCGGACAATATCACTTCTCGGTGGATCGCATCGTGGAGGAATGTCAAGAATTGTATGACCTCGGTGTATCGGGCGTAATGCTTTTCGGTATTCCTGAGCACAAAGATGGTACCGGCTCTGAGGCTTATCATGATCATGGCATTGTGCAGCAGGCCATCCGTGCCATCAAGCAGGCTGTTCCGCATCTTATCGTGATAGCCGATATCTGTATGTGTGAATATACCGACCACGGTCACTGTGGCATCATTCATGACCAATACGTGGATAACGATGCCACATTGGTCTATTTGGCCAAGCAAGCGGTGTCTTATGCCCATGCCGGTGTGGATATGGTAGCACCTTCAGATATGATGGACGGCCGCATTTTGACTATGCGTAAGTCTTTGGACGAGAATGGTTTTATCAATCTGCCCATTATGGCTTATTCGGCCAAATTCAGTTCGGCTTTCTACGGACCTTTCCGCGAAGCAGCAGACTCTACACCCTCTTTCGGTGACCGCCGCAGCTATCAAATGGACCCTGCCAATAGTGATGAAGCGATGCGCGAAATCGAATCGGATATAGAAGAAGGTGCAGACATTGTAATGGTGAAGCCTGCACTGCCTTATCTGGATGTAATTCAGCGTGCCGTGCAACGCTATGATGTGCCCATGGCAGCATACCATGTGAGTGGCGAATACTCCATGGTTAAAGCTGCTGCTGCCAATGGCTGGATAGATGAAGACCGTGTGGTTATGGAGTCTCTCATTGCCATCAAGCGCGCCGGAGCTAAGATTATCATCACTTATTTTGCTAAAGACGCAGCTCGCAAGCTAAGCGGTAAGTAGCCTCCCCTGAATATGAATAATTACAGCAAATCCGAAGCCCTTTTTGAACGTGCTTGCCGTTACATCCCCGGAGGGGTGAACAGTCCGGTGCGTGCATTCAAATCCGTGGGACGCAATCCTCTGTATATAGATTATGGCCGGGATGGCCATGTGGTAGATATTGATGGTAACGAATATGTGGACTATATCTCCTCATGGGGTCCCCTTATTCTGGGGCATGCCAATCCCATTATTCAAGATGCCATCCGTGAGGAGCTGTCCAAAGGAACCAGTTATGGAGCGTGCAACGCCCGTGAGGTGGAGATGGCAGAGCTGATAGCCTCTTTCTTCCCCTCGGTAGAAAAAGTGCGTATGGTCAATTCCGGTACCGAAGCCACCATGAGTGCCATCCGTTTGGCGCGTGGCTATACGGGGCGTGATAAGTTCATCAAGTTCGACGGTTGCTACCACGGTCACTCCGATAGCTTCTTGATTAATGCCGGTAGTGGTCTGGCCACTTTCGGCACATCGGGCAGTGCCGGTGTTACGGCTCGTGTGGCAGAAGATACTTTGGTGGCTACTTATAACGACATAGCCGAGGTGGAAGAACTTATATGTCGCTTCCCCAATCAGATAGCTGCCGTTATCCTTGAGCCAATCATGGGTAATATGGGATGCATTTTGCCGCAGCCCGGTTTTCTGAAGGCTCTGCGTGAACTGACAGAACGCGAGGGTATCCTCTTGATATTCGATGAGGTAATCAGTGGATTTCGTGCCGCCCGAGGTGGAGCGCAAGAGTTGTATGGTGTGCGTCCGGATTTGACCTGTTTGGGTAAAATTATTGGTGGAGGTTTGCCGGTGGGAGCTTTCGGCGGACGTGTCGAACTGATGGATATGCTGTCGCCCAACGGGCCTGTATATCAGGCTGGTACGCTATCTGGCAATCCATTGGCCATGGCGGCAGGTATTGCCATGTTGCATCAATTGGCACACCCCGATTTCTATGCTCATTTGGAAGAACGTTCTGCAGCTTTCGAAGCGGCCATTCGTCCGGTTATAGACCGTCATCCCGATGAACTTTCGTACAATCGTGCCGGTTCGCTCTGCACGCTCTTTTTCAAATCGGGCGGAGTGAAGATGAATGCCGATGCCAAGCAAGCCGATACGCAGCGTTATGCACGCTATTTCAATGAAATGCTGAATCGCGGCATTTATCTGCCTCCTTCACAGTTCGAGTGTATCTTTATATCCGCAGCACATACCGACGAGGATTTCCGCCGTACGGCTCAAGCCTTGTCCGAAAGCCTTGCCATCGTGCTCGGATAGTTATTCTGTCATTATTTTTCAGATACCGACCCCGTCAGATAGCTCTTAAAGGCTATTTGACGGGGTTTGTTTTTGTCCGGTAACAATGTGAAGTGAGATGAGTCCAAAGAAGAAATAGTATGAAAAAGACGACAATAATTCTAAGCATTTTGATATATTGCTGTTCAATAATATTTTAATAAGGGTTGGTTTTATGCGGTGTGGAAGAGTGTCGAAATTTATGCATAAAACGATTTCATTTTATGCATAAAACGCACGCAATTTGTGCATAAATCAAATTCATTTTATATATAAAAATCAGCCGCTGTCGCACAAAGAGTTATGAAATCTTTGCCGATGCTTTGGCAAGGTGCATTTTGGGGCGTGCGTAAGCCAAAATGCACCTTCGGATGGGCGAACCTTGCTCGGCAGGGTGGTGTGTCAAGTCGGCGAATAAGATTGCCGGTACTTTTGCTGCATACCACCTCCGTCACATTCCGCCCTGCGGGCTTCATATGCCACCTCCTCCCAAGGAAGGTTTTTGTAAGAAAAAGTCCGAAGTGTCCAAGTTTGTCTTTTTTTGTGATTTGAGAATTTATTTTTACGATTTGGGAAGTCGTTCTGCCGATTTATGGATACTTTAGGGCAAAACAATAACGGTTCGGGAAAGAGTTGTTTTTGCCAAGTAAAATGCCGATAAGGTGTGTATAATATAATTAATCAATAATTCCCTACATCATGAAACGAGTAAGACTTTTTTATCCGTATGGCATCATATCATTGGTCGCCATACTCCTATTCGGTTGTAACCCGGATAGAGGAGAAGATCCGGAATCGGAGAGTTCTATTTTGAAAAAACAGATTGAAGCTGTTATTCCGGATGTTTTGTTGAATAGAGCAAAGAGCATGGGGAT
>CAMFNC010000066.1 GCA_945965245.1 uncultured Porphyromonas sp.
TTTCTCTTCCGTGTTTTGCAGCAATCGTTTGGCTTCCTCCAAACGATAAAAATTGACGAAATCCGAAAAACTTTTGTTCAATTCTTTATTTACCAATTCGCTTAAAGCGTTTCGACTCATGCCGATATGTTCGGCCAAATATTCCAAGGATAACTGCGAATCCAGATACATTTTTTCCTTTTCCATACAGTCCAGCAAACGGCGTATGGCTGTGGAATCAGAATAATGGCGCACACTATTCGAGTCCTCCGCTCCATCCGGCGTACTCCTTGTGGCCTTCAGGAGCATGGTTTCATTGGTCAGCTCATCGGTTCGTTTATTTTGCAGAACTAATATTTTATTGAATTTGAGCTTGCGGTGCCGATACAGATAAATCATCAATCCTATGATTATCAGCAATAAACATATCACAGCCAGACATCGGGTCAGTTTTTGCTGAGATGCCAGTTTCTGAGCGGCTTCTTTGATGGCTTGCTCTTTCTCTGCCGTTTGGTATTTCACTTCCAATTCGTGGATGGTTTGCACACGCTCTTTCACCGCCAGCGAGTCCGTTATACGATGTTGTTTATCCATGAATATCATGGCTTCGTTCGGCATTCCCCGATATGAATAAAGGCGTGCCATCACATCATAGATTTCGGCTGTTTCGCGCAGTTCGGTGGTGCTGTCGGTCAGTGAAAGCCCTTTCTGCGCTTGGAGCAAGGCCTCTTCATAAAGTTTTTGTCCCATGCGGATGTTCATCAGCGTCATGGCGGCATCTCGTTCACCCTTTCGGTCGTTCAGATCGGCACAGAGCTGTTCGGCAGCGATGGCATCGCGAGCTGCCTCTGCATATTTTTTCTGCAATAGAAAACCACGGGCACGGATGTTGTGTACATATAGAGCTTTATCCTGTGCCTGAAATTGTTCATTGTTGATTTTCTCCGCTCTATTCACTTTTTGCACAGCGGCGGCATAATCATTGCGGTACAAATCATTTTCCGCCAGATTGATTAATTGGCAGTAAACGGCATCTTGGTTGTGAGCATTTTCGCCCAGTGTGAGAGCTTTCTGATAATACTCCCTTGCTTTTTCCGGATTTTTCATCTCGTTATAGAAATAGCCCAAATAGCTATATACAAAGAGTTCGTTATCCGGATTTTGCAGCTTGCGGGCCAAAATCAGAGCTTCGTCCATGTACTGTTGCATCTTGTCGTAAATCCGGAGCGAAAAGTTAGCCAATCCCCGAAGCAAAGCCACCTTATAAGTCACCAGCAAGCTGTCTTGTTTGTCTTCACATTGGCGAATCAGCCAAGCCGCCGAATCGGCATATAATAGCGCTTGTTGATAATTACCGGCATAATTCTTGATTTCGGCTCTGGTGGTATAGATATCTGCTTGCACTGTTTCGCTACCTGGAAATTTCATTCCGGTGCCCATGGCAAAAACGGAATCGGCCTCCGCCGTGCGTGCTTCATAGTTCAACGCCTCGCCTTGGATGCGTAGTAAAATAAGGCTTAGCGAATCGTTTTGCTGTAGCGACTCCACTTTGGCCAGCGAATCAATCATCCGTGCGGCAGCATCCGGTTGGCATATCAGCAGATAGCGGGCACTGTCTAACATCTCACGGGTATTGGTATCGGCAACAGATAACATTTTATGTCGTGAATTTCCGGAGCATCCTGCAACAAGTGAAGCCCAAATCGCAAAAATCAGCAGCCACCCAATGCAGATAGGTTTTATTCCGTTCATGGTGTTATTCTTAGGAGGTGTGTAATCAATTGATACAAAGATAGAAAGAAATTAACGTGATTTTACTTTTATTTTATGCATAAAACGCGCGCAATTTATGTATAAATTAATTTCATTTTATGCATAAAATAAAAACGATTTATGCGACGATGCCGAAGAGCTCGTTCGGGCGAACCGGCATATAGCTCTTCATGATATCATCCCATACTGTCAAATCGGGAGCAAAATCTATCAAAAAACACCTGAGAAATGACTGGATATGTACCGTGGGACGATTTCGGACATTTTTTTGACACTCTCAATCGGGAATTTCGCTTGTTTTGTCCATCAATCTGTAATCTCAAATCATATAATCAAATCATATAAAATCACCTATGGAGAAAAAACAACCATTGCGGGAATACGAGGTTCCCCGCATCAAAGAACACAGGCTATCCATCTGCCAAACAATTCTGGCCGGAGGAAGCAGCATGAGCGGTGGCTCAATTGATATTAGCGGCGAAGATGCCGGCAGTTGGTAACCTCATTTTCAATCTAAAATCACAGCAATGAAAAAGACAATATTGTATCTCTTTGTGCTACTGATTGTTTTCAGTGGTTGCCGGGATAGAAAATTCGATGAAATAGACAAAGAAAAAGAAATCAACATACCCGCCGGATATATGTGTGTGGAGATGCCCGGAGGACAACGGGCCGAACAACGCATATCTCTCACGCAAAACGAAAAGAACATAGAACTGCGGTGGCAAAACGATGATGAAATCGAGCTTTGCTTTGTGCAGGGAGGTAAGCAGGTGGTGCAGAAAGTGAAAGTGCAACCTATGGCAGATAATGACCGTTTGGCCATCTTTCCTCTTCATGTGCCACAAGATATAGATGCCCAAAGCCCTTTTGATTTATATGGCGTATATGGAGGTGGAGGGTTTGTCAAAGAAACCGATCCTGATTTTGATCAAGGAGATGGTGATAAGATGATGCAATCGATAAGACTCAATCCCCCGGGAACTTATGCCACGCTTCGGGAAATCCAGGAAAACCGAGATGTGGTACTCGCTTTCGATTGCAAGAATTTTACCATGGAGCAAATGACCTTTCCCGTTACTTTCCGGCACATGGGTTATTTGATTTGCATTCATCTGAAAAATACCGGCGAAGCTACATTAAATCATTTGGGTGCTTGCAGAATAAATGCTCTATCTGAGATTTTTGCCAATACGGATAAAGAGAAAGGAAGCATATTGGACCTTAGTGATAAAGGGTACTGGATAGGAAACAAAAGTAATCTTTGCGAAATAAACGGTTCGTCTTCTGCCGAACTAAAGACGCCGCTTGCTCCCGACGAAACGAAGACCTATTGGAAGTGGGTTGCGCAGCGATACTTGACCAACCCTTGGTGCAACGGCATAGACCGGGCACGTTTGGAACTTTTGGATATGGAAGGCAATCCGGTGGCACAATCCATGGACTGGACATTCTATCAGGCCGAAGTACCCAATGAAGACAGAAAGGAACTGAAGGGCAAATGCCTCCATATCTATGCTTCGTGGGACGATGGTACACTATGCTTTACCAATTCAAAATTTTACCGCAATACATTTACACCTCTTTCTCGTTTGGCCACACATAATCTGGACGGTGTAAATACTTTTACCGGTGGAGATGAAAGCATTATGACCGGTAAATTTTATGAATGGGGACGCAATACACCGTTGGATGGTCAAAATTTGCCCTCTAAGGAAACCACGTGCAGTCATTACAATGACCCTAAAATATGGGAACATGTTTTCTTTGAGGGATATATCAAAAGCGTCGGAGATTCGGAAAACGTATTCGATTGGATATCTCCTGCACCCAAATCAATAGATGAACTTTATTGGAACGAACGTGTGCTGAAATCCACAAAAGCACCGCAGAGCTATATAGGCTCCAATACTTCTTATCCCGGAGACCCCTGTCCGGAAGGGTGGCATATCCCCACGGACAACGAGTTTATCGGCGCATTCCCTTTAGATCCCTATTCGGTGGATAGTCCTATTTCTTTCAAAATGAAATTTACCACATCGATTGATGAAAAAATTGATTTCATGGGCGATGGCAAAATCACCGAATGTAAATCGGTTTTTGTGCCGTGGTTTGAAAAAGAAGAGTGCAACGACAATCATCTGAAATTTGCCGCTATTCGATTTAAGGGTACTCCATATCGCTCTGTATATAGATATGAATTGATTACTCGCACCGATGGCAATAGATATGTAAGGGTGACGGCACGCCCCATCACATCCGATCATGAATCAGCCATCAGCAATGACCAATTCGATGGTTATGCCTCGGATGCCTTTTGGAGTAGAAATACTAAACATGATGTTTCGCGTGTATTTCCCCTCGGAGGCGTATTATGCACCTATCGGCGTAACGTAACTTTACTGAATCCGCAAATGCAAGTCAGATATTGGGTTTCTAATGCCGACCCCAAACCGCGTGAAGGTGATTTTTACAACGTCAACGACATTTATGTCCCATATATTTCTCTTGAGAGCATCTGGTCTGCCTCTTGTACCATCAAAAATGATGGAGGTAAGGCAACCGGTCATAATATACGTTGTATCCGCAATAGCACCACCGCCAATCGTTTTGTGATCCAAAACAGCCATGTGCTGTTGGGCATTCAAGGCACAGACAAAGATTCTGAAAACATTCGGATCATTTCCGGTAGCGGTATGTATGAAATATCCGTGGAGCAACCGGATGTGGCTCAAGCGGTCATAGAAAACGATCATATCAAAATATCGGCTCTGAAAACAGGTAAAACCATTGTAAAAGTGGTAGATACACAGCTGAACGTAGAAAGGCGCATAACCGTGGAAGTGAACACTTTGCCTAAAACCGCCAACTATGGTATCTATCATACAAACACCGGAGAGCATATTTTCCGTATCACTTCCGTAGTGATAAAAAAGAGTTCCGCTTTGGTAATACGATATATGTCTGAACCGTACAAACTGAATGCAAATATTTATTATCCGACCGACCCGGCACTATATTCCGGTAAAAAATGCTCGGTGAAAATCGATATTGCCAATAATGACAGTGATTATACGCTCCCTGTGGGATTGAAAACCGGCGAGCAAGTTTATGATGCCACCGTATTGCGTGTATTCAGACAATCCGGAGAGGAAAGAGTACACCTCAAACTCGCCGACCATCCCTATTATATCTCTACGAGATGGAAACCGACAGTATAGCATTTAGGATGAAAAAGAGTGTTTCATATATACTTTGCACCATAATCTTATTTTGTTTGGTTGCATGTGGTGGGAAAAAAGGGGGAGGAAATACGCTTCCTCCCGAACCACCCAAACCTTCACATCCGGAACTGACGCTTTCGGAAAGCAGTTTGACGATGAAGCCGGAGCAGACGGCTTCCGTAAAAATCCTTACGGGCAGCGGCAGTTATGATATGACCGTGCAAGGCAAAGAAGTTATATCTGCCACATTGCAGGGGACTGAAATCAATATCCGTGCACTCCAACCCGGAGAGGCCGGCATAACCGTAACAGATACCCAAAGCCGGAAAACCAAAAGCGTTTCGATTAAAGTGGAAAAGCCGCTTAAGGCTTTTTCCACCTCTAAGAATCGGATTATAGTGGGTCGGCAAATACTTCCGCTGTACAATAGAGAGGTTATCGAAAAAGATACCATCTTGATTACATCGGGCAACGGGAAATATCAAATCAAGGTGGATAAACCGGGAGTTATCTCTCACGAAATCGAAAACAATGAAAAAATCATCGTTACCGCCCAAGCAACCGGCACTGCCACGATGACGATTATCGACCAAGAAAGTGGGCAGGAAATCCGGACGGCAATCCAAGTGATACCGATGGTGGTGGTATCATCCGAAGGTCCTTTCCTGAAAAACGGAAATTTGGTATTCCCATGTCTTTTTACGGCAAAGAAAAAAGATGGTATTTGGATTTGCAAATCCGGCTCCAATCCATACAAGCTGAGGGTGTTTATACCTTTCAT
>CAMFNC010000067.1 GCA_945965245.1 uncultured Porphyromonas sp.
GCTGTGGATGTGGGTGATGACACACTTTTCTCGCCGGCTAAACTCGCTGAGAATCGTTTTTTGGAAAAAGAACTGACCGAGTGTCGGGAAAAACTTACCCAGCAGAATACAGAATTGGAATTACTGCGTACCAAACTAAAAGAATTGGAGGCTCGGCATCAGAAAACCGTAGATAAGATTATGGTCTTCTATTCCGACAGCAGTTTTGAAACCTATATCCTCAAAAAATAAACTCTCTATGAGAGAATTGAGGGTTATTTCCAAAAATTAAGATAAAATGAAAAATTATTTAATATCTCAAATATTCGTATTGGGATTCGTTTTTGGTGTCATGGCTTCATGTTCGATAATAAAGGGATATAAAACAGATGGCAAAAGTGGTCCTCATATTTATAGTTTTGTGCATCATGTGCATGATACCATTGCTAATGGAGAGCAAGTATTTCAATTTCCTTATGCCAAGCAACAGGCTCTATGGATTGACACATTGCATTTTTTCACCCAACCTCCATTTTACAAGAATAAGACCTTAATGCAAACACTAAATGGAAAAAGTGATACACAGGGTGTTCTGATTATTCAGAATGACAGCATTGTCTATGAAAAGTACTGGGGAGATATTTCTCCGGATAGATTGGTAACTGTGTTTTCGGTATCCAAATCAATAACATCTTTACTATGTGGAATTGCCATAGATGAAGGTTTTATCAAAAGCGTGGATGATGCTGTCGCCAATTATCTACCGGAATTGAAGAAAAAAGATCCTATGTGGCAGAAACTCACTATTCGCCATTTACTAAATATGCAAAGCGGATTGGATTTCGATGATACTTATTCTCTTCGTCTGAAAAATCTAAAAAGACTTAATGCGATGGCTAAATTGAATTACGGTCATGATATAATAAAACAAATTCTTGGCCTGAAATTTCGATGCCTTCCCGGTACAAAATATCACTATGAGAGCATGGCTTCTGAAATTTTGGGAATAGTTATCGAGCGAGCTTCCCAAAAACGTTTTGCAGACTATTTGAGCGAAAAAGTGTGGAAACCCCTTCAAATGGAATCTCTGGGATTGGTGAATATCGATAGTCGTAAACATGGTGTGGCACATGCTTTTGGCGGTCTTTCATTGACGATGAAAGACCTTGCCAAAATAGGGCGTTTATATCTCCATCGTGGGGTATGGAATGGTAAGCGCATAGTTAGTGAGAAATGGATTCGTCAATCCACCGATTACAATACAGACAATGACGGCTATCATTTCAATTGGTATAATTTGAGTAGTATTGGTGCCCCAAAAGCACAATATCCGGGTTATTATGCCCATGGTATTCATGCACAAGTACTTTATGTCAATCCCCACAAAAATCTGATTATGATCAGAGTGGGAAAGCGCGACTATAGTTATGCATTTATACCTTACCTCTTTGAGCAACTGAGCAATAGTGAGCATTTCGAAAAACAGTAAATTCTACTCGTACTTATTTATGGTTTATCTTATGCAAAAAGTGAGTAATTTTGTTCATGGACAAATATCACTTCTGACAAGCAGATGAAAAACAAAGCACAAATAGACTTTTCGGTTATTGATAAAAAAGAGGTTGGACCGCGAACTTTTATCTTGGATTTACGTCCTAAGGAGCCCTTCGATTTTTCGACTATTCGGGCCGGACAATTCGTAGAGGTACTCGTTCCTGATTCCGGAATATTTTTGCGCAGACCCATCTCTATATGCGATGCGGATGCAGATTTACAGGTTTTGCGCTTGCTGATAGCTCGCGTAGGTGCCGGAACGAATGCGTTGGGTAATGTGGAAATAGGAGACTCTCTCAATATATTACTCCCATTGGGAAACGGTTTTCCGTTGGAGGCAGTGGGAGAAAGACCGCTGTTGGTGGGAGGTGGTGTGGGCACGGCCCCGATGTTGTATTTGGCACGAAAACTCAATGAAATGAGTATTCGTCCGGATATTCTATTGGGAGGTCGCACGCATGAGCATCTTTTGCTTGCGGAACGGTTTGCTCCCTTAGGCAATCTCTGTTTGACCACCGATGACGGCAGTGCCGGAGAGAAAGGGTTGGTTACCCATCACAGTATTTGGCATTTGCCTCATACTGAGAGTTTTGTGTGCGGCCCAACTCCGATGATGAAAGCGGTGGCTCAATTATCGGAAAGTCAGGGGATGAAATGCTATGTGTCTTTGGAAAATAAAATGGCCTGTGGAATTGGTGCCTGCCTATGTTGTGTGCAAGAAAATCATGAGCATCACCATGTATGTGTGTGCACCGATGGTCCAGTATTTTTAAGCAATGAACTGACATGGTAATGGATACACTGATTAATATAGGCGGATTGCAGTTCCGCAATCCGGTACTCACAGCTTCCGGCACATTCGGATATGGTACCGAATTCGAACCTTTTGTGGATTTGAGCCGATTGGGAGGCATTGTGGTCAAAGGTACAACTCTGAAACCCAGAGAGGGCAATCCGTATCCCAGAATGGCAGAAACGCCTGCCGGTATGTTGAATGCCGTAGGGTTGCAAAACAGGGGGGTACACTACTTTGTGGAATATATCTATCCTCAAATCAAGGATTTGGATACCCGTGTATTGGTCAATGTCAGCGGATCTGCCATTGATGATTATGCCGAAACGGCACGTATCATTAACGAGTTGGAGCATATTCCCGCCATTGAACTGAACATCTCCTGCCCGAATGTAAAGGAAGGGGGTATGGCATTTGGTGTGACATGCGCTGGAGCGGCTTCGGTGGTCAAGGCGGTGCGTAAGGCTTACAGCAAACCGCTAATCGTGAAGTTATCGCCCAATGTGACGGACATCACAGAAATCGCCCGTGCCGTGGAGGCAGAGGGCGCAGATGCCATTTCACTCATCAACACTTTGATGGGGATGGCCATAGATGCCGAAAGGCGTAAACCACTACTCTCTACTGTAACCGGCGGGTTAAGCGGACCGGCGGTGAAACCTGTGGCTTTGCGTATGGTTTGGCAGACCTATAAGGCGATTAAAATACCCATTGTGGGTATGGGAGGTATTTGCAATGCTACCGACGCCATAGAGTTTCTATTGGCCGGAGCCACAGCCATTCAGGTGGGGGCATACAATTTTGTGGACCCATCGGTTACCGCTAAAATTGCAGACGGCATAGAAGATTATATGCAATGCCATCATATTGAGCATGTTAGCGAATTGACAGGTGCTCTCATCATATAATATATGAGGTTATGATACTGACGGCAACCACCTCCCTTACCTTGGGAATAGCACTGAAGCGCATCGCCTTGAGTCTCCTACTGGGCGGCATGATTGGTCTGGAGCGGCAGTTGAAATTCCGGAATGCCGGCTTGCGAACTTTTACACTGATATGCTTGGGTTCCACATTGGCCATGCTCTTATCTATCTGGATACCGAGTATGACTAATGACGGATTTTTCCATGGTGATCCGGCACGAATAGCCGCTCAGGTGCTTTCCGGTATCGGTTTTCTGGGAGCCGGTGCTATCATTCACCACAAAGGCAGTATTCAGGGGCTTACCACGGCTGCCGGCATTTGGGTATCTGCCATTATCGGTATGGGTATAGGTGCCGGTCTATATATACCATCCATTGCCATGGCGGTCATTGTGGTTGTGGTGTTGAATGTGGATGAAGCTATGGATGTGTCCACACTGTTCGGTGGCAAAACCCGATATATGGAGTTAAAATTTGGCGATGTCCAAGACCATTTTGAGGAAATAAAAAAGATACTCAAAGCCAATTCCATACGGATTATAGGTGTGGATAATGAAATGGATCTGGAAAATCAAAGTCGCCTGTATGTGTTGCATATCCGCGTTCGCAGTTCACGAAGTGAATCCGATGTGCTGAATGAATTGAGCAGCCATCCGGAAATTTTATACATCAGCATCAGCAATTAGAAGCTCAATCAGACATAATCATTCTCAAATATTCGTACTTATATATAATCTGTATTATGTTTAATTATATATTGCCGATAGATGATACATACCTTGTATATGCTCTATCGCATTACTATTCAAATGACTATATTTGTGAAAGACTTTACTACACTGTATGGATATAACATTCTCTATCGAATATAGAGCCGAATGGGGTCAGAAACTTTGCATCACCGGCTCCATTGTGGAATTGGGAAATTGGGATGAAGGTGCCGATGCTATTGAGCTGACAGCCACAAGTGATGACCAATGGGAAGGAACGGTGTCCATAGACGGACGACGCAAAGATTTTGTCTATTATTATTTTGTGAAAAATGAATCCGGCTCCGTGGAGCGCCGTGAGTGGAAACGTATGCACCATATGCTCATTACCGAACCGCTCAAGACCATGTTTATCGACGACCGTTGGATAGACAGACCTCCTAATTCTCCATTTTACAGTTCTTCTTTTTACAACGTACTTTTTCGACACGAACGTGAGCATTTTCCTGAAGTCAAACGTACCAAGGAAAAGGAAAAACTGCACTTCCAAATATATGCACCAGCAGTGCCCCGTGACATGCGCCTATATGTGACTGGCAGCACTCCCAAACTGGGGCAGTGGAATCCGGAGGAAGCTCTACCTCTCTTTTATATAGACAAGGGAGAATGGACATGTACGATGGAAATCGACCCCTGCTCCAAGGATAAGGATTTCTATTTCAAGTTTTTCATAGCGAATGAGACAAAACAAAACATCCGTTGGGAAACGGGCGAAAACCGACAATTCAAATTGAAACCTGCCGGTAAATATGATATGATATCCATTGTGGGGCTATACTTCGAGGAAGCACACTATGCACCGCACTTTGCCGGTGTGGTGGCACCTCTATTTGCATTGAGAAGTGAAAACGATTTTGGCGTGGGCGACTTCGGTACGCTTAAGTTATTCATCGACTGGGCACACAGTGCCAGCCTGCATTTGGTTCAGATGCTTCCCATTAATGACACCACCTTTTACTGGGATGAAAGAGATTCGTATCCGTATAATGTAACTTCAGTTAATTCACTTCACCCCATTTATTTGGATATTGGTGCATTACCTCCGCTCCGTCATCCGGAAGAGCAAGAGGATTTTATGCGGCGTGCCTCCCAATTGCGTCAATTACCGCAGTTGGATTATGAGGCTGTATTGAAGTTGAAACAAGAGTTTTTCTATGTTCACTTCAAGGAACAGGCCGGCAAGGCTACCAAAAAACGTCCGTATCGTGATTTCTGCATTGATAATGCTGAATGGCTGCTCCCCTATTGTGCCTACTGCGTGCTAAGGGATGACCATCCATACACTTCGCCTGCCGAATGGGATGAAAAGGTGCGATTTAAAGAGATTTCAGACATCTACCAATGGCTGGAATATCCGGAAAATAAGGACAAAGCTCTCTATTACTCTTATCTCCAATTTGTGCTGGCACAACAACTCTCCGAGGTAAGCGAATATGCCGCTCGCTATGGCATATTACTCAAAGGCGATATCCCTATAGGGGTTTCACCTAATGGTGTGGATGCTTGGATGTACCCCGAATTATTCCACAAAGATCGACAAGCCGGAGCGCCACCCGATGATTTTGCCACGGAAGGACAGAATTGGGGATTTCCGACCTATAATTGGTCTGAGGGAGAAAAAGACGACTTTCGTTGGTGGAGACATAGATTTCGCTTTATGTCCCAATATTTCAATGCTTTCCGCATCGATCATATTTTAGGATTTTTCAGAATTTGGGAGATACCCGATTATCAAATTTCCGGTCTTTTAGGGCATTTCAATCCTGCTCTACCCTATTCTGTTTCACAAATTCGTGAATACGGTTTCACATTCGATGAGAAGCTCTTTACCTTGCCACTCATCCATCGCGATGACTTGAAGGTTATTTTCGGTGATAGCGAGAAAGCATTGATATGGAAAGGATGGATTTCTAACATTCCAGGCACAGATTTCTATACGCCGATAAATGCCACACAGCGCTATTACGAAAAAGTGGAACCTAAGGCCATTCCTGGGGGGAAAAAGACCCTGAAAGCCATGCAGCGGGCTTGTAATGAAGTATTGTTTGTCGTGGATTCGGACGATTCGACCCTATTGCATCCTCGGGTGGCTTTAGAAAAAAGTTTGCTCTTTGCTCGCCTTTCGAAAGAAGACCGGGAAGCATGGCGAAAAATGGATTTAGATTTCTATTTTAATCGCAATAACGACTTGTGGCGCGAAACGGCTCTCAAGCGTCTTATTCCCATGCACCAGAGTACGGATATGTTGGTCTGTGCCGAAGATTTGGGTATGATACCACCTTGCGTGCCGGAGGTTTTAAATGAATTGCAGGTACTTACTCTGGAATTGGAGCGGATGCCTAAAATGTATTCGGAAAACGGTTTGATTGATTTGCACACACTACCCTACTATTCCGTATGCACCACAGCTACACACGACATGCCACCATTACGATTGTGGTGGCAGAAGCAAAGTAAACAGAGCCGTGAGGCTTATTTACATCACATTGCATGCTCCTCTGACTTATCTCATGATTATGAGTATGCCGATAAACTGTTTCATCGGATTGTGTATAATCATTTATGCAGTCCGTCCATGTTGGTAATATTACCATTATCAGATTGGTTTGCCATAGATAAGCGATTGCATCTGCAAATTCCGGAAGAGGAACAAATCAATCATCCGGATAATCCTCATCAGGTTTGGAACTATCGTATGCCCATCACTTTGGAGCAATTGTGTCGGGATTATACTGAGTTGCCTCAAGAAATCACCCGATTATTGAATTCCATCCAGCGCGAATAAATCACCATGATCGAAAGACTATATATTATTGAGGATGCCGATGCCGAAACTTTCTTTGGCATCAATCGTTCCAATTTACTCCTTTTGGGAAACCTTTTTCCCAAACTGAAAATTCGTATTCAAAAGAATGTAATCAAGATTTTGGGTGAAGCACAAGAAACGGATGAACTAATGCGCTTTTTAGAGATGTTGGAGCAGCATTGCTGTCAATATAATCAGTTGTCGGAGGAAGACATCCTTAGCCTATTACGAGGACGAGAGGAGAGCAAATCGATCAGCCATCTAATTCTTTATGGTGTTGGAGGTAAACCCATTGTAGCACGTGGTAAAAACCAACAACGTTTAGTAAGTGAATTCGAAAAGAAGGGCTTGTGTTTTGCTGTGGGGCCTGCTGGTTCGGGCAAAACGTTCATTGCTATCAGCTTGGCTGTCAAAGCCCTCAAAAGCAAGCAGGTAAGGCGCATTATCCTTTCGCGTCCAGCAGTGGAAGCCGGTGAGAAAATCGGTTTTCTACCCGGCGAAATGAAAGATAAACTAGATCCATATTTGCAGCCGCTTTATGACGCTCTTGGCGAAATGATTCCGGCAGTCAAACTCCGCGAACTTATGGACAATGGCACCATCCAAATAGCTCCGTTGGGCTTTATGCGTGGCCGCACCCTCAATGATGCCGTAATTATTCTGGACGAGGCGCAAAATACCACCTCACAGCAGATGAAAATGTTTCTGACTCGCATGGGTATGGACAGCAGGATGATTGTTACCGGAGATATGACGCAAATTGACCTACCCAAAGGGGTCAAATCTGGACTTCGGGATGCTCTTCATATTCTCGGTGATATTGCAGATGTAGGTTTCATCGAATTCGAAAAGAAGGACATTGTGCGTCATCCATTGGTTCAAATGATTGTAGATGCCTATGATAATGCTACATTTGCCAAAAATGAACTTTCACATACGGAAGTTCCACAAACGAACAACATTATTACTCAATAAATCATATCAGATAAATTAAACCATGCATCAACCTTTAGTAAAAACTGGCTTCCATTTTCCAGGTCAGACAGATGTTTATCACGGCAAGGATCGTGACGTATATTTTTTTGGTGAAAACCACATAGCAATGATTGCCACCGACCGCATTTCTGCATTCGATGTCATTCTGCCAGAAGGTATTCCGAGCAAAGGCCAAGTATTAAATCAAATAGCAGCCCACTTTTTGGATTCTACTGAGGATATTGTGCCCAACTGGAAGATTTCTACCCCGGATCCCATGGTTACCTTTGGTCTGCGTTGTGAACCATTCAAAGTGGAAATGGTTATTCGCAGTTATCTGACGGGCAGTGCTTGGCGTGCATATAAAACCGGTGAACGTGTGCTGTGCGGTATCCAACTACCTGATGGCATGAAGGAAAATCAGGCATTCCCCTTTCCTATCATTACGCCCACCACCAAAGCCGACGAAGGACACGATGAAAATATCTCTCGCGAAGAAATTATTACTCAAGGTTTGGTTTCCGAAGAGGATTACAAGCAAATTGAGGCTTATACGTACGCTCTTTTTGCTCGCGGACAAGAAATGGCTCGTGAAAGAGGACTTATCTTGGTGGATACCAAATATGAATTCGGTAAGAAAAATGGAAAGATTTATCTGATTGACGAAATTCATACGCCCGACTCTTCCCGCTATTTCTATGCCGAAGGCTATCAGGAACGTTTTGAAAAAGGTGAAGCCCAACGTCAGCTTTCTAAAGAATTCGTACGCCAATGGCTTATCGAAAATGGGTTCGAAGGCAAAGCCGGACAGCAAATTCCGGAAATGACACCACAGTATTGCCGTAGTGTTACGGATAGATATATCGAGCTCTATGAGAAAGTGGTGGGCAAGCGTTTTGAAGAGAGCCACTCTGATAACTTGGAACAACGCATCTACGATAATCTGATGAAGGTTCTTAAATGATCACACCCTATAATGATAAAGAACCCAAAGTAGATCAAGTGCGCAAGATGTTTAATCGAATTGCGCCAACATACGATAGATTAAACCGCATCATTTCTTTGGGTATGGATAAATCTTGGAGGCGTAAGGCTCTGCGTATGCTACTGCCTTACGACCCCAAGAATATTTTGGATGTGGCCACGGGTACAGGCGACCTTGCCATTGAATTATACGAAACCATCCCCGGTGTCCGCTCTATTACCGGTATAGACATCTCTGATGAAATGTTGCGCCAAGGAAATCGGAAAATTCGAGAAATGGGTTTGGAGCAGACCATTAATCTGCAAAAGCAGGATTGCACCTCTACCACTTTCGATAATGAAACTTTTGATGCCATTACCGTGGCATTCGGTATCCGTAATGTGGAGGATATTCCGGCTGCACTTCGTGAATTCTATCGCTTACTCAAACCCGGCACCCCGGCACTTATTTTGGAGCTATCCGAACCACGAAACAGCATCGTAAAGCGAGGGTATAAAATCTATGCCAATCTTTTTATCCCTTGGGTTGGCAATCTGATAGCCCACGACCCACAGGCATATAGTTATCTGCCCAAGTCGGTGGAAGCTGTACCCCAACGAGAAAAGATGGTTTCTTTGCTTCGAGATGCCGGTTTCCAAGAGGCCTTCTATCACAGCTACAATCCCGGAATCTGCACTCTTTATCTTGCTCTTAAATAAATGCTGTACGGATTAATCGGCTATCCATTGGGGCATTCGGCATCTATGGACTATTTTAACACTAAATTTCAGTCCGAAAGTATTGATGCCTATTACCTGGCCATGCCCATTGAGTCATTGTGTGATTTGGGCATTATTCTAAAAGAACATCCCGATTTAGCCGGATTCAATGTTACCTCTCCTTATAAAGAAAAAATCATACCACACCTTTCCCGTTTGGATACCGAGTCCGCTTATATCGGTGCGGTCAATGTGGTTAAAATCACCAAAGGACTTTTTGGCCGAAAGGAATTGGTGGGTTATAACACTGATATTATTGCTTTCGAAGAAACATTGAAAGCATTCGACATCTCTGCCATACAGAAGGCCTTAATTCTGGGTACGGGAGGTGCAGCCAAAGCTGTGGCACGTGCTTTTAAGCACATGAATATTGCTTGCGATATGGTAAGCCATCGCAACCCTGAAACTGTGCAAACCCTCCATTACTCCGATTTGACGGAACAGAGCATCCAACGCTATTCTATCGTTGTCAATGCCACTCCGTTAGGTATGTATCCGCATACTCAAGCGTTTCCGCAGATACCCTACTCTGGCCTCTCCGAACGACAGATATGTTATGATCTAATTTACAATCCGGACAAAACGGAATTTCTGAAAAAGGCTGAATCACAAGGTGCTACCATTAAAAATGGTATGGAGATGTTGCTGATTCAAGCTGAAGAAACCTGGAAAATTTGGAACAAGTGATAATGCTACCCAATCAAGATACCATCTGCGCCATAGCCACGGCTCCAGGTGTAGGAGGAATTGCCGTAATTCGCCTCTCTGGTAAAGAGAGTTTTGCCATAGCTTCCCGATATTTATGCACGCCAAAAGGAACACAATGCACCATCGAAAACTGTCCTCCGCGCCG
>CAMFNC010000068.1 GCA_945965245.1 uncultured Porphyromonas sp.
TACCCCTTTTCTCTGAAAGAAACTACTAACCACCCCAATCCTTCGAATACTTATTTTTTTGGTCTTTTTGTTTCTTCCTAAACAACCATTACAGTTATTTAATAAAAATACGACATTCATAATAGTTCAGCAAGCATGCTTGCTGAACTGTTTGCTTCTATAACTTCCAATTCTGATCTTTTTCTGTTGGTGCATCTATTCTGGTGTATTGTATTGCCAGGAGTAATGCGGCCTAATGTTGTTATATTTATAGACAACTTCCTTTATCACACGCTTCATTTCTTGAAGAGGAAGATTCTATTCTCCACAAGATTCTTTACGGAAACGATGATGAGAGTTGGTCGTTACATGATAGGAACGGGGTGGCTGTATGAGCATATGGTTAGCACGCAGTATGTCAAAAAACCTATCACGACCTATTTTTTTCAATGACGGATAAAGCGTATGATAAAGTTTACGAGTTTCTACACGTGGCATCTCTATACGAATAGTCTTCACCATATATCTACCTCTTCGGTAAAATTTTGGCGACTCCTGTCTATACTCCACGCTTAACGATAGTATTTCTGCCTGTTTATCCCGAGCAATCGGCAGAGTCCACTAATACTTACGGATTGTTCTTCTTTATATTGATGGACTGTTCGGGATAGGGTAAAGACACGGCCATTCTCCCTTTATTAGATTTTATGCCCTCTATGATTTCATTAAAAGTGTAGGCATTTGATGGCTTTCGGCTACTTCTTTCAAACATACGACCCAATCTTTTTCGAGATGATTAAAGAGGCTGTAGAAATCCACGTAGTACATCAATGTTATCTTGACCATTGTGGCCAACCCCGAAAAACTCCATGAGCTTATCAACCAGTTCCGCATAACCATGAGTACATGAGTAATAAGTTGCTGATTATAGCTGTCCGATAAAAAAACTCACAGCGAGTATTGCATCGCTGTGAGTCGGAGAGTGGATTTTCCTGATAGAGGAAAAAAGAGAAGATTAGCGGAGGATTACCAAAGAGCTGCGTGCTCCATGTGCTCCAATGACCAATGCCTGCTCGATATCGGCAGTCTTGGAAGGACCACTGATAAACCCGCGGAATGGTTTGTCGGAGGGAGGTACGGCAGCATAAGCTTCATGCATATTGTTATACAAGGCTTCTTTGGGTAACACTATTATCAGGTTTTCGGAGATGAAACACATGGCTCGGTGAACCATGGTTTGCTCTATCCAAACACATCCGTTTTCGCACACTCCCAAAGTGCCGGGTATCACGGCCACATCCGTACCGTTGAGATCTCCTGGCTTTTCTTCGGTGTCCGGGTTATATGTGGCGCAGGTGATTTCGGGCATCACAGAGGCTATGCGTTGGGCATCCGGAAATCTGGCGCGGATAACTTCGTTGATATCTTGACCTTCTTGCAAGACCACAGCATCGCCGCCCACGCCTTTAGATATGGTGATGAATTGTTCAATCTTATCGGCGTATGTGATGGGATGTAAGCTATCCACAGATGGACGATTTTCTTTGGCTTTAATATGCGACTTTATGCTGTCGAGGATTTCTTTTCTGCTATCCATAATCATTTCTCTTTTTTGTGGTTTTCTTTCCACCACTTGTTAAACGACGGTTTGGCAAACTTGGGCAATTCGCGTCCCTCTCCCCAGGCATTCAGCCCGTTGTAGATGAGGAAGCGTGGCATTTTATTGACCATGGGAGCCCGATTGATGGCAAAGTTGAAACGCGAAGGACTTTCCATTATGAATTTCATGCCTTTAGACATCATTTTCTTTTCTTTGTTGGCCACACCCAGCGGATCCAAATTCTGACGCCAGCGGTAAATTTGCTCACCAAGATCAATCTTCACGGGGCATACACTGGAGCAGGAAAGGCAGAGCGAACATGCCGACACATTGTCGTAATATCTGCGTGGCTCACGTAGCATACCCAGATTGATGCCGATGGGCCCGGGGATGAAATAAGTGTAAGAGTAACCACCTGAACGGCGATATACAGGACAAGTGTTCATGCAGGCACCGCAGCGGATGCAATTGAGTGTTTGTTTATGTTCCTCGTTGGCAATAATAGCCGAACGACCATTATCCACAATGATATAGTGCAATTCGCCACCATCATGTGGACGGCTGTAATGCGATGTGTATGTGGTGCTGGGCTGACCAGTGGCAGAGCGTGCCAATAGACGGGTAAAGATGGCCAAGGCATCCAAATCCGGAATAACTTTTTCCAGACCGAAAGTACAGATATTGATTTTCTGGCAGCTCATTCCCATGTCGGCATTTCCTTCATTAGTACACACAACCACTTCGCCCGTGGATGCAATGGCGAAGTTCCCTCCGGTCATGGCGGCATCGGCGGTGATGAAGTCGTTACGCAAGCTCTTACGGGCAGCACGTGTAAGGTAAGTGGGGTCATAATTGCCTTTTTCCGTGCCCCATTTTTCGTTAAAGAGATCGCTTACCTGTTCGCGTTTGATATGGATGGCTGGCATTACAATGTGGCTGGGGGGAACTTCCATCAGCTGGAGGATGCGCTCGCCCAAGTCGGTTTCCACCACGTCTATCCCTCGCTCTATCAGATATGGATTGAGTTCACATTCTTCGGTTAGCATGGATTTGCTCTTGACAAACTTCTTGACGTTGTGCCCCTTCAGAATATCATATACAATGCGATTGTGCTCTTCGGCATCTTTGGCCCAGTGAACGATTACTCCGTTGGCTTTGGCCTTCTCTTCAAACTGAACCAACAATTCATCAAGGTGGGTGATGCTGTAGCGTTTGGTATCGTGTGCCAGTTGTCGCAAATCTTCCCATTCGGGCACTTGCTTGCTTAAGTTATCGCGCTTCTGTCTTACTTGCCAGAGTGTTTCGTTGTGCCATTTGGCTTGCTCCTTGTTCTCTAAGAACTTGGCAGCTGCTTTTGAATGTTTTGTGCTCATAATAAATTGGCGGCTAAGATTTCAATGGCGTGAATAATCTTGATAGGATGCTTTTCGCGATCGATAACACCCTTCATGTGCATCAGGCAGGAACTATCGGCACCTGTGATAAATTCGGCTCCGGTAGAAATGTGGTCTAAGACTTTGTCGCGTCCCATGGCACAACTCACTTCGGGTTCTTCCACCGAATACATACCACCGAAGCCACAGCATTCATCAATATGTTTGGGCTCTACCACTTCTATTCCCTGAACTTTTTCCAGAAGGTTACGTACTTTGTTCATATAAGGCAGATTACATTCGCTGGGAGTGCTGAGGTGTAACTCGCGCACGCCGTGACAGCTATTGTGGATACTTACCTTATGAGGGAATGAAGACGGAAGAGAGGTGACTTTCAAATCATCATGCAAAAATTCAATAATGTCTCTGATTTTACCTGCGCTTTCGCATTTATGACCTTCGGATTTGGCAATGCCGGGATGGAATTCACGTACAAAAGCCACACAGCTGGCAGACGGACCCACTACCAAGTCATAACCTTGGAACAGGCGGTCAAATCGGCTGACTAATTTCTTTGCCTGCAACTGGTAGCCGGCATTTGCCATGGGCTGACCACAACAAGTCTGATCTTCCGGATAATCCACATTAACGCCCAGTGATTTGAGCAATTTGTAAGTGGCGATACCCACTTCGGTATAAACAGCGTTGATGTAGCAGGGAATAAATAAACCTACTTTCATTGAATGTGATATTTAAGTGATTAGTATAAAATATGATGCTTGTTAAATTAAAACCAAAACCAAGATACCTGCCACAATTACATAACCCAAGGCATAGGGTAGAGCAGAGCGCAGGATTTGACCTTCGGTTCCTTCTTTCTTACATGCAGCGGTGGCAATTGCGATACTCTGCGGCGAAATGATTTTACCACCGGTGGCTCCTGCCGTATTGGCAGCTGCCAACCAATTGGTATCTACACCGATATTACCGGCAACGTTGGCTTGAAGTTTACCGAAGAGGATATTGGACGATGTATCGCTACCAGTTACAAATGTGCCGATGGCTCCAATCAGCGGAGCAAAGAGGGGATAAAGACTTCCGGTGGCATCGGCCAAAGCATTGGCGATAACCAAAATCATTCCGCTGTGAGTCATTACGGAACTGAGTGCTATCAAGCTGATAATGGTAACAGTGGTTTTGCGCAGACCCACGATGGTTTTGCCCAATACTTGCATAAGTTTATTGACGCTCAAACCTTGTATCAGACCACCGATAAAGGCACCCAAGAAGAGCATGAGAGCAGCATTACTGAGCCAGCCAAATTTGAAGAATTTATCTGCATCATAGATGGGCAGATGAATCTTGCTGACGGCAGTAGATTTCAGAAACTCTCCTATCGGACCGCTTAGCGGACTTGCCAAAATGATAAACAACAAAATAAAACTGTAAACACTCCAAGCACGGAACGTTTCCTGGGCGGTGTATTTTTTTACTTTCACTTTTTCGGTTTTGTTGGCTCCTCGTTTCTCTGTGATTTTGGCAAAAGCAACAATTACAATGATAGCGGCAATACTACCCAAAATAGCCGGAGTTTCGGCACCCAAATAACGTGCGGCTGCATACTGAACAGCCAAAGAAACGGCACCTACCAAAAGAGCCAGAATGATATTGTACCCTTGTGCTTTGGCTCTGCGGTCTGTAAGGAAAAGAATCAGATAAGGAATAACGAACATCAATACAGACAGCTGAAGCACCACATTGGCACTGATTTCTTGCACTTGAGCAGTGGGAGCAGCACCTCCTGCCACTTCATTGGCCAATGTAATTACCGGCACACCCACGGCACCAAATCCGGTGGCTACGCTATTAGCCAAAAGGCTCACCAAAGCGGAAAAGCCCGGCTTGAACCCCAAACTAATCAAGATGGCAGCCGGGATAGCCACTGCCGTGCCGAAGCCGGCCATACCTTCCAGAAGCCCACCGAAGCCCCATACCAAAAGGAGCACGCGAATGCGAGGGTCATCGGATAGTCCTGTGAATTGAGATTTGATGATTTCGATCTGCTTTGATTCAAGCAACACGTTGTAACTGAAAATAGCCATCAGAATAATCAATAGGATGGGAAAAATAGCTTTTAATGTGCCTTCTACCAATGCCCAGCCCACTACTTGTGGGGTGAATCCTTCGGGAGCAAATCCCAAGGCGGGAGCACCCCATACACCGATGATAATTGTTAGAACGAGTGCGAGAAGAGCAGATTTGTCTCCCGACAGTTTAAATCCCATCATGCAGACGATTAATGCCAAAATGGGTAAAATAGATACAAGAATAACCATACAAGATTGATTTTGGTAAATATTAGTTTATTGAATACACCGCAATATAGGAATTATTTTTTGACACATATCTGTTTTATGACATGTTTTTCTGTCAAAAAGCAAGATTTGTACAAGATTTTAATCCGGAAAACTGATATTAGTCTACTTTAAGTAGAATTTGGGCAGTTCTGCTGGGAATGTAAATATTCAAGTAATGCGTGCCGGACAATTTTCCTGCGTCATCATAATCGGGTATCGTAAAATGCTCTACAGAATCATCAGAAAGACCAAAGCCGCCATATTTGATATTGTCCGTGTTCAAGATTACTTTGTATTTGCCGCCTGACACGGATAATGGATAATCGGTGTATGATTTATCGGGGTGGAAGTTGAATACAAACAACAAAGAACCGCGTTCAAAACATAATATTTGATTTTCGTTATGCACCACAAGCAGGCGTAGTAAAAGTTGTTCGAAATGAGGATATACGGTTTTGGTCATATTGATTATATCGTGGTCGAATTCGGCCAATTGTCCATAACGAAGAAAGGGATCGTCTACCAGATGCCATTGACGTCTTGCGTATAGATAAGACCAATCATTGCCTTGGCGTGGGAAGTCTATCCATTCGGGATGTCCGAATTCATTGCCCATAAAGTTCAGAAAACCTCCATTGATGGTACTCAAGGTGGCCAATTTTATCAATTTGATGAGAGCCCTGCCCCGCTCAACCCGATAGGAATGTTTGTCTTTGGCCATATGCCAATACATATCCGAATCTATAAGTCTGAATATCAGAGTTTTGTCTCCAACCAAAGCTTGGTCATGGCTTTCGGCATAACTGATGGTTTTTTCTTCGGAACGTCTGTTGGTCAGTTGATGCCAAATCTCCTCGGGAGTCCAATATTCATCGGCTTGCTCTTTGATGAGTTTAATCCAAAAGTCCGGGATATTCATGGCCATCCGATAATTGAACCCTATCCCCCCATTTTGTGTGGTCGTTGCAATGCCGGGCATGCCGCTTACCTCTTCGGCTATGGTTATGGCATCCGGATTAATCTGATGAATGAGTTCGTTGGCAATGGTAAGGTATGAAAGGGCATCCAATTCCGCATTGCCATTGAAATAGTCAGCGTAATTATTGAAGTGCCGGTTTAGACCATGATCAAAGTATATCATGCTGGATACACCGTCAAATCGAAATCCATCCATACCGAATTCTTCCATCCAATACTTACAATTGGAAAGTAGAAACAGCATCACATTTGTGCGTCCGTAATTGAAACAGAGTGAATCCCACGAAGGGTGCAGACCTCGGTTTCCTTCGTGGAAGAATAGCGTGCGGGTGCCATCGTAGCATCCCGGCCCTTCAATCTCATTCTTGGCGGCATGGCTGTGCACCAAGTCCATGATTACTCTCAAACCCATGCCATGTGCATCATCAATTAATTCTTTCAGCTCATCGGGCGTGCCAAATCTACTGCTGGGAGCGAAAAAATTGGATACATGATAGCCGAACGAACCATAATAGGGATGCTCCTGAATGCCCATGATTTGGATGGCATTATATCCCGCTTTCACAATCCGGGGTAAAACCTGAAGGCGAAATTCGTTATAGGTATGAACTCTTTCCGCTTCACCACTCATGCCTATATGGCATTCATAAATCAGCAGTGGCTCTTCAAGAGGTGGTATTCTATTATGTTTGAAAGTAAAAGGTTTCTCCGGAGCCCAAACTTGTGCCGAAAAAATGCAAGTGGCAGCGTCTTGCACCACATAACGTGCATACGCCGGAATACGCTCTCCGTAACCGCCATCCCATTTTACGAATAGTTTATATTTATCTCCATGATGAATTCGGCTTGTATCTATGCGGATTTCCCAATCTCCCGCTTGATTGATACATTTTAGCTTCCATTCCTCTTTCTTTTCCCACGCGTTGAAGTCGCCAATCAGATATACATCATGTGCATTGGGTAGCATTTCTCGGAGCAGCCAACCTTGGGATGTTTGATGAAGGCCATAATAATGGTGTCCAACGGCAAAATCAGATAAGGAACCGGTGGAGGTTTGCGTCAGTTCGGCTATCTTGTTCCGGGTATGCAGTATGCGCTCTTGGATTTGATTTTCGAATGGGAGTAACCAAGGGTCTTGTTCGGCCAGTTTCATATATGGGTTTTGGATGTGGAGCGGTCAGGCGTTGAACTGACAAATGTTTAGAATCACTGTGCTGGGAATAATGTTAAGCAAATCGGTCGTATCGCTCATAAGACGTTTCCAGTGGTCGTAGCTTACTATCATGAAATCATACGACTGCAATACCGAGGCATCGGGAATGGGGTTGTAATTCAATTGAGTTTCATCAGAACGAAGCATATCAACGGGTATTTCTGCACCTGCATTCGATGGCAAGATAGATAATGCAGCTCCGGCGTTTTGGGCAAAGGTGCGTGCATAGGGCAGCAGTTTCTTGTCCGAAGTGCTATCGGTCAGCATCAGCACGTTGGTTGGGTGTTTGTAATCTCTATCTACGAAAATACCTACGGAACAAGTGGCGTTACGCACGAAGAAGTCCATCTTGTCGCGCAGTATATTGCGCATGGCCAGCAATGTTTCTCCTGTCATGACAGGCAGTTTGCCCAATCTTCGCTCCAAAGAGCGTCTGTATTTGCTGGCTGCCCGGTCTTTTTGTTGCGCCGAAAGGTTGATGCCACCTCCCACCATGAGCATATCGTAGCCCAAATGGAGTTCATCTATTACCACTCGCTCTATCTGCTGCGAGATTTCATGTTGGGGTGTAAGGGATAATTTCAAATGCTTACTTTCACGGATGATGGCTGCAAAATTGGATTCATATACAGCTTCTGCATGTTGTGGACTGATATCCACGTCCGGAGTAATGTGCAGAGCTTTGATTTGCGGAGCACATTCACCACGACGGAGCAGCAGATCCGTAACGCGGAGTAGCAGCACACCGGATTCCGGTCGGCCGAATGAGAGTAATACTCGGCCACCTTCGTAGCAACTTTTGATAGCTTTGAGTGTTTCGGAATGTTTTTTTTGTAGTTTGTACATCAGACTGATAAAGCTGATTAGCGGCTGTGTCATTACCGTGGTGATAATCGTCATCAGCACCAGCACGGCATATACGGCAGGAGGCAGCACACCCAATTGCAAACCGATACTCAAAACCACCAGCTCCATCAATCCACGGGTATTCATAAAAGCTCCCAGATACAGGCTTTCTTTGGGCTTATGACCTGTGGATCGTGCAGCCAAATAAGTCCCTCCCACTTTTCCCACAACGGCTACAATGGTAAATAAAGCCAAAAGCAACCACATCCATTCCGAGTCTATCAGTCCCAATTGTGTTTTCAAACCCGATGCCACAAAAAAGAGGGGGAGAAACAGCATAAGCGATACATCTTCTATCTTTTGAGTGATAATATGCCTGAATTTTTCGTCTTCGGGCATTATCAGACCCATGATAAAAGCTCCGAACAAAGCGTGCATGCTTAATAATTCGGTTGCATAAGAAGATACAATCAGCAGGATAAAAATAATGCCCACCATCGGGCGACTCACTACTTCCGAATTGTCATATATCTTACCCATTACCTTAAACAGCGGACGGAATAGCCCGAACATGATCAGAAGGTAAACCATCAGGAAGAGTAGATTAAAAAGCGAGCTACTCATGCTGCCACTTTGCGTGATGGCAACGATGGCCGCCAAAAATAGCCACGCGCTGATATCGCCCATGGCAGCTGTGCTCAGAGCCATTTTGCCAATGGGTGTGCCATTGAGTCTTTGGTCACTGATGATGCGTGCCAAAACGGGAAATGCCGTAATGCTCATGGCTATGCCCACAAACAGCAAAAACGGAAGAAAAGGCGGATTGCCACCCACACTTACCTGCGGATAAACCAGCAGGGTAACGGGAAAAGATAAAATAAAAGGGATAAAAATACCGGCATGACTGACAATGAGGCTGTTATGAAATTGTTCTTTGATGTCATTCAGACTAAGTTCCATACCCACCACAAACATGAATAAAATCAAACCAAATTGACTGAGTAGTTCGATGGAATCGAGGCTATTGCCCGGAAATAAAAAGTTAAATCCTTCCGGCCATACCATGCCGAATAATGTGGGACCCAACAGGATGCCGGCCACAATCTCACCGATTACAGCCGGTTGACGAAATTGTGTAAACACCCATCCCATGATACGAGCCACGGTTAGGATGATTAAGATTTGCAGCAACAGCAAACCGATGGAAGATGTAAGATGGTGCTGCACACCCGATGTAAAGACGCTGAATGCTTGAAATGTACCTCCCGCCTTATCGGTTGTAGGCGCAGAACCCATAAACGATTGTCCGAAATAAAGCGACAGCCATATTCCAGCAGCTAAAATCAGCAACAGGATGGTATAAAACGAATAGCCCTTGAGCAATGACTTATTTTTTGACTCCATATATGCGTAAGCAATATAAAAAGAGGGATGGGTATTTCCAATTCCTCGAATTAAGTCAAAATTACAAAAAAAGCATCAACCAAAGTGGTTGCAAAGTGGTAATCATACCCTTACAAGGTAAATTCGGATATATTTCAGTGGGCTCGTAGGTGGTTTCAAATGGTGGTGAAAATTTTATGTATAAATTGATTTCATTTT
>CAMFNC010000069.1 GCA_945965245.1 uncultured Porphyromonas sp.
AAGATACAGATGGGCATCATACGTATGATGTAGCGGCAAAAGTTGCATCTCCCAATTTTGAATATGGAAAAACCACAATGGTAACGGATGAAGAATCCAAAAAACGTTATGTTTATCCGACAATCGAAAAAACATTCGGTACTGCCGGTGAGGCTTCTTCTTTTGATGATGCAGTTGCAGCTCAAAAAGAAGCAACCTCAATGTTTGTAACCGAAACAACCCATCCATATACAATAGGAACCACAGATTATTATTACAAGAAAGGAAACACTACATACGTCATCGTCCAAGGAACCTTCAAGCCAGATCAGGCTCTATTGGCTCAGGGTGAGGTGGCTCCGACAGGAGAAACAAATCCTTCTATTTATTGGGGAACCTCTACCGGGCTTTTCTATTATAACCTTGAAAAAGCCAAAGCAGCCAACACACCATCAGATACATCTAAAGGCCAAGATGGGGTAGTGGAGTATAAGGCCGGAACCATGTACTACATAGCCTATGTTAACCCTAATAAGTTTACACCAACGGAGTGGGAATTTTCTCCTGTTGTGCGCAATAATGTGTATAACATCAATGTGAAAGCCTTTAAGAAATTAGGCCTTTATCATGACCCCAATGACCCCAATAGTCCGGAAGATCCGGACAAACCGGATGATGATCCCGATAAACCGATTAAGGATCAAGAAACTCATATGGCTTATGAGATTACCGTAATTAACTGGGGTGTACACACTTATGACATTGACTTCTAACTGACAGCTAAGAGATATAAAATGAAATAGCGAGGTGGGGAAGGATCCGTTTCTTCATCCTGACAAAAGTGTAAATTATAGCATCGCTCGGTAGTATTACAAGTATTACCGCTATTGTCGTGAGCATCCGATACCTTCCTCATCTGCTTTTCATTATCACTTGGAGTAGGCTCTCAAGTTCAGAATAAAATCATTCACAGCAGATTTTCTTATCCATTATTATTCAGAATAATGAACTCTATACGCTTTTTCTTGATCATAGTCGGCATCTGGCTTTTGGGAAGTATAATGCCTTCTTGTAAGCAAATCATTTTTGACAACCTCGACTCTTGCGAACGTGGTATTTTTGTAAACTTGTACGACCAAACGGAATGTTCCGATACGCCAAGATTTCCACAAGTTCCGAACATACACTTGTATGCGTTTGATCTTCAGGATCGGTTAGTGGCCACAACTGTAATACAAAATCCACAATTGTTTCCGGGAAAAGAGTTTTTTATTCCTATTGCTACGCCGGGTTTGTATAGTGTAATAGCGTGGGCTGGTCTGCACAACGATTTATACGATACGACCCCTATGATTGTAGGCAAAACCGATCGAAAAGATTTGTTTTTGAAACTCAAAGAGCAGAACAGTCAAGTCCGGAATCTTACGGGACATCGCTTATGGGTTGGTTGTTCACCCATAGTGGAAATAGGGAAAGAAAACTCTCTTTATGCTCATACTCGAGCCAATATCCGTGAAATTACCAATAGAATTGAAGTAACCGTAGAAGGTTTGGACGCCCCGGAGCAGTATATCATAGCCATACGCTCGGCAAATGGAAGTTATTCTTTGAACGGAGAAATCCTCCCGGATATCGAACTGAACTATCCAACACAAACATATATCCCGAAAGACAGTACCTTAGCAGCGAATTTCACAACCCTTAAATTGCAGAATGGTCGTAAGAGTTCGCTTATAATACGAAATATCAAGACCCAAAAAGTTCTCTTTATAGAAGACCTTGTCGGGGTCATTCTCCTAAGTCCGAGCAAGGATAATCTGAATCTACGCTGCCTTAACGATTATCATGTCAGACTGAGAGTGCGTCGTTGCCCTCGTATTTCGGATACTTATACGGTAACCTCTATTTGGATCAATGATTGGCTTGTACATAGCTACGACATAGAATTTTCGTAACCTAATATATCACTGTCGCATTATTATGCTACGTATGTAATCAACAAGGATAGATATGCACTTAATGAAAATAATATATGGCAAAGCCGTTCTTGTATCTTGCATGATGGGAATACTATTTCTCTGTATCTCTTGTATCCCAACAAATTTAGGAGAAGAAGACGATTTTGCAGTTTCCACATATGCTCGGTTTACGCTCCGTTCGCAAGGTTCCGGTCCTTCTATCAATCAAGACTTCCAAAATTGGGAAGATTGGGTAAAGACAGTAGCCTTTCTCATTATCCCAACAGGGGAAATGGAACGCCAAGGCTTTATATACACGGGGCATACAGGAAAAAGTCCAGCCATTAAAGTACCGGCAGGAAAGAACGATATCTATATTTTTGCAAATGTACCGGTATTTGAAGTTGATGGGCTTCTTCTTCGCTCCCAAGTAGAAGAGTATATGAAGCGAAAGACAGAATTTCGAGATTGGCATGGTGTCTCCAATGCTACTCCTGACGCATATGGTTTTCGGATGTCTCGAGTGTATTACAATCAATACATCCCGGCTATGCACCCTCAATCAGCACCCTATGAGTGGATACCGGAAGCTACGTCTGCGGTAAAACCTCTCTACCCTGTCAGTTCGTATGGTACAGATCCTGTATCCGGGATACAGGTGGGTTTAGTGCGTTCTTGTGCTAAAATCACACTTGCGTTTACTGGACCGGGAATAGACAATATAAAGCGTGTTTCCTATCATGCTGCGGCAAAGAATACTACACTAAAGCAATTACCCGAAGGCTCTCTTGTAGAGGAAGCCTTAGGGCAAGAATTTGTGATTAAGTCGGATCCTACAATGCCTTCCAAAAAAAAAGCTGTACTATATGTTCCGGAGCGTATCGCTTCCAGCATGACCCTGACTCCTGCTTGGAACACAGTGTCAGACTTAGGAGAAAATGGAATCAATTACGTAATGATAGAGTTGAACTCCGGCAGAAAATATACATTCCCTATCATAAACAATGGTACCGCAGCCATCTCTAAAGCCATAGCTGAAACAGGAAAGAAGTTTTTAGATTTAGCCAAAGGAGGAGATCCCAACTTTGTTCCGGACTATAGTGTGGTACGCAACTTTCATTATCACCATAATATCTATCTGCCGGCAGAAAACAAGGAGGTGGAAATTGCACTTATGGTATTACCGTGGTCGCGGATAGAATCTGAGATGTCTTATGCCCGCCCCCGATATGAGGTACGGATTTATAGAGGCATAGAAGGAGAGGGTTCGGGTATTACAGGTGAATATTTCAAAGATATTAATGAAGAGATTGTTTTGCCGGATAATAGCAACAGACAGCCCACAGGTGTTACCATTAAAGTCAAAATCTCTGCACCTATAGGCGCTTTATGGACTGCCTCCATTACCAACGGACGTGAATTTGAACTTACGGGAGATGTGAATGGTACGATAGGTGTAGACGGGATTGTTGCTGGAGTTGACGAGTGGCACACGATGACCCTCAAGCCCAGAGTTCCATTTGAAGCGGAGCCCAGATATACACATTTTTTTATCACCGTAGAAGGTAAGGAATTATTTTTGGGATTTAAGGATGATGGTCTGGGAAATATGATACCGGACAATAGATTTATTGGAGATGGATCTGCCATTCAGTGGCAGTTTAAACAAGAAAGAAGGTTGCTCACTGGAATATAATAAAGAAGCCACATTCTATACAAAAGTATATAGTTTATGAATCGGATAAAAAAGACATTGTTTGCAGCTTTTGCCTTCATCTTGTTTTCCTCTTGCGTAGGAGACGAGAAAAATAGGCCGAATGATTTATTGAAGAATGAGTATTCTATAGGACTTACACTTGCCATACAAGGCCCTACCTCCATGAAACGGGCTGTATTGCGCTCGTCGGAAACTGGAAAACCTTTGCGAATGCAGGGTTATGAACCGGGTGATCAGGATTCGGGAAGCTATCTTACAGACCCCAATATTCTCAATGAGAACGAAATTGTTCGGCTCAATGTCTTCATTTTTTCGAATGATGGAAATCTTATTTTGGGATATAAAGATGCCGATGTCATGCGCCAGGATGTTAATGCTTCCACTACAACCGGAGAATATAAAGCGATCCTCAGAATTCCACAAGACAAGGTAAGCATGATAGAGCATAAGCCTGTAAAAATGGTAGTGATAGCCAATCCCCTTGCTGATATCATGGGCTTTTCTACCATAGAGACTTTGCAAAAGAAGGTGGAAACTTATACAGAACTCAATGTAACAGAAACTCCACAAACAAGTTTTCTGATGGATGGAACCATAGAAGTAAACAATATAACGTGGGGGGCAGCAAAATCTTTTAAATTAGCAACGCCGATTAAGTTGAAACGTGCCTTGGCAAAAATTCGTTTGCGTATAGCCGAAATAGCAGTCCGAGATTATCAAAATGGCATAGAAACTCCATATGAAGTAGTAGAGGAGAAAATAAGCGTAAAACTGGTGCATTATACTCAGAGTACCTCTCTGACAAATACTGTCCCATATATTCTTCCTGCCGACCAGTGGAAAGAAAGTGCATACCGGCCTATGAAGCTACTCTTCTTCCCAGGTAAGACCAATCCCAAAGAGACCGAAGGCCGGTTTTACGGTTCATTCCCTTTTTATGCTGGAGAATGCAAGTGGCATCCCGGAGACTCCAAACAAGAGACACATCTAATTGTCAAAATAAAACTCCGTCCGACTTATCATACTCCGGGAGATACTGGTATTGATTATTACTACCGAATACCTATTAACTATCGTAAGGCTATGGATGGTGTGGAGGAGGAACGATTGCACAAAATCGAACGTAACTATTTATACGATGTAGTCACAACTATAGAGCAGTTGGGCAGCTTAGACGAAGGCACTTCCTTGCCCATAGAGTCTAATATTGCCATTCAGCCATGGCCCGAAAAACCGGACGAAGTAGATGGAACGGTGACAGATGCTCATTATTTGGTGGTAAAAGAGCGAGAACCGATAATGGCCAATATTGATACTTATACGATAGATTATATCTCCAGTTTGCCGGTAAAAATAGAGATTACGAAAGCTTATTATGAGTATTATGACAAATTTGGAGATTACTACAAGGTTGTATTCAGCTCCACAGATAATACATACAAATTCTATAAGGATAAAGAGGAAACCATAGGAGTGCCTTCTGCAAAAATAGAAGAAGCCGGATTAACCTTACCGGATAAACCGAATGGGACAAATGATGATGCTTCGGTTTTCTGGACGGTCGATAAATTTTTACAAGGAGGAAATCTTACGGTGAGCCATAAGATTCCCAATAACTTCGTGCCGTTCCGGATAGATCTGTTGGTTACCCAACTAAACACCTCCAAACCGCTCACAGAGACAGTTCACATAACACAATATCCTTCCATTTTTGTTACAGGGGAAAAATCTCCGGGATTTACCGGAGGAACTTCCATGATTTGGGATGGTTCTCAGTACAAAGTGCCCATAAATCCGGATGAAATACCCGACTTTAGATTTCATACCAGTTACGGTTCTCCTTATAATTATCAGGGAAAAGAGTCCCTCAAGCCTCAACGTAACAATGTTTTTAACAGAGTGACAACAAAAGTACCGGCAGGAGAGGATTTTTTTATAGGGAATCCCGTAGATCAGGATCAGTACACAAAAACGGATCCTATTAGTAGTAAATTGGTTTCTCCTGAGTTTATCATTGCCACACAATATGGTATGTCGAAACGTATCCCTCAAAAAAGAAGTGTTCCGGAAGGCCCTTCTTATGAGCATATAGATTTCCCCGTAGGTTTTGGACCGTATGCAAGAAACTTGTTCAAAAGCGCTTTCCCTTACAAAGAAACTGATCCGGGAAGCACTTACTACAATATTTACAGGAGTTATTCTAATGCAGAAAATCGTTGTTATAATTATTTTGAGGGAGAGTATGGAACCGATGGTGATTATGAAGAAGCGTATCGATATAATGATGAAAACGCCACCTGGCGCTATAGAACAGTCAAAAAGACTTTTAAGTATCAAGGGAGATGGCGTGTACCCACAGTGGCAGAAGCAAGACTAATAGATCAAATTCAAGATAATCCCAAATCGGTTACGAAATATTTGATGTACGGAGAAGCCTATTGGACCGCTCAGGATGGAACTGCGTATAATTTCGTGGGAAATCAGGAACAATCCGGGTGGCCATATTCGGAAAAAAATGCCGGAATTCGCTGTATCTTCGACACTTATATGCATAACGATAAGAAGAAATAATAGAACAGTCTTATTGAGAAAGACCCCCTTCTCCTAATGTCTAATTTAAGAAGATTTTAACGATGAAAATAACTATCAAGAGCCTATGTTATATAATGCTGGGAGGGCTTTTTATGTTGGGAGGATGCACTTCAGAAGACGCATCTCATAAGATAAAACTATCTGTACTGAAAGAAGGAGAACACTTCACTGCCTCCTTTGGAATAGATGCCGAAATACTGAAAGAAAAGGCTTTGCGTACAGGAGGAATCGAAGATATAAAAGATGTGACCTCACTACGTGTTTTGGTCTTTGACGAAAAAGGAAACTTCCTATATAGTGAAGATGCAACTCTTGGGGAAAGAGAGGGTGTGCTGGGGTTGTCCGATAATGATTTTTTGCCGGATCTCAGTCAAGATGGGATTACCCACATCAAGAAATTTAAGGTACAGCTGGTAAAGAGCCGCAAAAAGCGCTATGTTCATTTTGTAGCTAATCATGATTGGACAGGGTTTAAACAAGACTATTTTGCCGTGGGCACTTCGGCAGGAGAGTTTCTGACTGATTCCTCATTGGTAAACCATATTGCAGCTCTGCAAGGAGATAACCCCAAAGCATTATCACTTTGGAGTCGCTACGAGGCTATTGGAGGGTTGGATGAACACACTTTCGATGGCAAGGTGATAAAACTGCTTCGTAACTATGCCAAGATATCCATAAAGTTGGGGGAACAGATTAATGCAGATCCTCAAAAAACATTTACATTAGAAAGTTATGCTCTATGCAATGTATCGGATAGAGGTTCGGTTGTGCCGTTTATAACTCATGGTTATGAGATAGAATTTCCATTCTCTCCGAGTAAGGCCTCTGAGCCTTTCGGAACGAAACTATACCAAGATGAACATAATATTTTGAATGGAATGGAACAACTGTCTTTCATCTCTTCTGAAAAACCATACTATTTATTCGAGCGGGATAATGTACAAGCCGAAAAGAAAACCTACATTATCATTCGAGGGCAGAGAGTGAATACGCTCACAGGTATCCATGGCACTCGCTACTACAAGATAGACCTCATAAGTAGAAAACAGACAGGGCCTCAAGAATTCAATAAAGGTATAAGCTCCTATTTCCCTTTTATCCGCAATAAACACTATATCGTGAATATCGGGAGGATTGATTCTGATGGTTATGCAACACTCGAAGAAGCTGTACAAGCTCCGGCAGGTAACAATATTTTTGCCGATACTCAATTGGAGGATTTCAAAAAAATATCAGATGGAAACTTCTTTCTTTCCGTCGATCCCATTCAGTTGGTGATTGTAAAGCCCGGAACTTACTCTTTTAATACATTTTATTCTGCTACAGAAGGCAATAAGCTTGTCAAATTCTATCCTTCTTGGGATGCTGTAGATACTCAAACACCGGAGGCCGGATATACATACATTGCAGGGAGTGACCCTTTTATGGGTCGGCTAACAAAGACTGATACGGGTTTTGAAATCGAAGTAAAAGATATTCCTAATGATGCCACTAAGTTTTATGATATAGAGGTTGTGGCTCTAAGAAAGTATAATGGTGTGCCTGTAGATGGTATCACTGGAGCTACGGCACCACTTGCTCGTAAAGTGAGAATCAGCATAAATCAGCCATATCCATTCCGTGGAAAGATAACTTCTGGAGAAACAGCGGATACGCGTAATCTTACTTTCCGGGTTTATGAAGAAGACCTCATTCCCAAGACGCTCTTTCCTTTTCCTGTATATATAAAAGCCGATGGACTCACTCCCATTAATAAATCCGGTATACATAATATGACCATAGAACAAATCAAAAATCCTACAACTGGAAAAATAGAGGTGTTATATAAGTATATGGTGCAAGAGAGTGACCAACAGGCAGGAACAGTGACTATACCCTTTAAAGTGAATAATCCGGATTTTGGCTCCGGAACCATAACTTTAAAAGCCGAATATTATCAAAATCAACTTATCCCCAATGATAAAATAATCTACTACAATGCAAGATTGAATCTAATGTATGAAAAACCTATAGGGTATAGCACCAGCTCTACATATGTTCCCAATGCTGCAGATTTTGTGTTTAAGATCTATGACAAAGAACTTACAAAACAATCGCTGGCAGATGATTATAAGATTTCTTTCGAACCCAGTGGTAATGGTGATGGAATGTTTTCCATAAGTTTACCTCAAACTCTCTATGAAGCTTATAAAGGAAAATCTCTGACAATTACTGCCAAAGAACGCTTCGCACCCACGGATATAGGTTATGTGGAATATACTTTCACCAAAACCATGACGGTGGCAGAATGGATGAAGGGTTATAGCGTAGAAACATCCACACCGGATACGAACTATGTATGGGATTTCTCTACCATTGCAGTAAGTATTGTAGGGCGTTTGTATTATTATTCATGGCAGGGAAGTTACAAAGTTTTCAAAAATATTCCCCCGACTCAACAGCCAATGTATTATGGGAATAACAGTTTCTACGATTTAGACTATTATGATAAAGTCGATATTTCGTCCGACTTTGTTTGTAATCAAACAGCTTCTTATAATCATGATGGCGATCCTTATTTTAAATTTACATTAAACTCTACTAATATGGATGCTTTCAAAACCAAAACTTATCTTATGTTATGGTATGGCCCCGAAGCACATCAGGCAAAAACGCTTTCCGAATTAGAGAGCAGGCCCTATTATGAAATAGAGATAAAATGAAGCGAACTATAATTTAACCCAATAAAAAAGAGAGAGTAGATTTTTAATACCTCTCTCTCATACTTTGAAAATTTTGTGTTGATTGTATTTGCGCCTCATGATTTGCAAATGCCCGGCAGTGGGATGTTCAGTGTGTCGAGAGCCTGATGGGCAGCCTGCTGATGCGAGTCTTTTTTGGTTAGTCCGCGTCCCAATCCTACTCGTTTTTCCTCCATAAAGATGGCACAGACAAAAATTCCTCCGGTGCGTCGTGGCTCTTGCAGCATACGGAATTCCACCTCCGTATGTCGCTTCTGTGCCCACTCCAGTAGTACACTCTTGTAATTGGTGGTTTCGTTTTCCAACCCCTCTTCAAGTTCCTTATAGGTATTGAAAATCTTGGTCAGTATGAAGTGTTCGGCATGCCGATAACCTTTGTCCATGAAAATGGCACCGATAAGTGCTTCCAAAGCATTACCCAGGATGTCGTGACCGTTTTGGAGGGCTTCAGGACGTATTTTAAGTAGCTTCTGCAAGCCCATTTCGCGTCCCATGGCATTGTTTACGGCACGTTTGACCACGGCACTTCGGCGTTTGCTCAACTGCCCTTCATCCCATGTGGGATAGTGCTTATAGAGATAGTGACTCACGGCGGTAGACATCACCGAGTCGCCCAAAAATTCCAGTCGCTCGTTATTGATTTTGAAGCCATTGGCATCCGTAAGGCTGCAAGACACATGGCGCAGTGCAATCCGATAGAGAGCAGGATTGCCCGGTTTGAACCCTAATATCCGGGTTAATTCAACAAGAGGCTCTTCGGCAGAAGTACCGAAAAGCCTCTTGATTGTTTTGGGGATGAAGAACATAAGTTCGATCTTGTGACCCGGACAGGCTGACGGCCATTTCCGGGGGAGATAAATTACTTTTTGAACTTCTTGATGATTACGCTGGCATTGTGACCGCCGAAACCAAATGTATTGGAGAGTGCGGCATTGACCGTACGCTTCTGGGCTTGGTTAAAGGTAAAATTGAGATTATAGTCAATTTCGGGATCCTTATCCTCCTCATCGTGATTGATGGTGGGGGGCACAATGTCTTCTTCTACAGAGCGCAGAGCCACCATGGCTTCCAATGCACCGGCGGCACCGAGCAGGTGTCCGGTCATGGACTTTGTAGAACTAATATTGAGTTTGTAAGCGTGCTCGCCAAAGACCTCTTTGATGGCACATGCTTCCGAAATATCACCCACCGGAGTGCTGGTACCGTGCACATTGATATAGTCAATGTCTTCGGGCTTCATACCGGCATCTTCCAATGCGCTCTTCATGACCAATACTGCACCCAAGCCTTCGGGGTGGCTGGCCGTGAGGTGATAGGCATCTGCCGAAAGCCCCATACCTACCAATTCGCCGTAAATGTGAGCACCGCGTTGGAGTGCGTGCTCCATTTCTTCGATAACCATCACGCAAGAGCCTTCGCCAATCACAAAACCATCGCGGCTGCCGCTAAACGGACGTGAAGCGCGCTCGGGTTCATCGTTGCGTGTGCTCAGGGCTTTCATCGTATTGAAACCTCCCACACCGGCGCGGCATACAGCTGCTTCGGCACCTCCTGCCACGATGGCATCAGCTTTGCCTAAACGTATCAGCATCAGCGCATCAATGAGCGCATTGGTGCTACTGGCACAAGCCGAGGCCGTGCTGTAATTGGGGCCATGGAAGTTATACTTGATGGATACCTGACCGGCGGCAATGTCGGAAATCATTTTGGGGATAAAGAAAGGGTTGAATCGCGGACCGCGTTCTTCGCTATAGTCCATTACCTCCTCTTCGAAGGTGCGCAGACCGCCGATGCCGGCAGCGATGATAACGCCAATGCGATTTTTATCCACCTGCTCCAAATCCATACCCGAATTTTCGATAGCTTCATCAGCGGCTATCATGGCAAATTGGGCAAAACGGTCATACTTACGAACTTCTCGACGGTCGAAATACTTTTCGCAGTCGTAACCTTTTACTTCGCAAGCAAATTGCGTTTTAAACTTTGAGGCATCAAAGAGTGTGATGGGACCGGCGCCGCTCTTTCCGGCCTTGATGGCTTCCCATGTTTCGGGGGCCGTAAGACCCAGCGGAGTGATTGCACCCAATCCGGTGATGACAGCTCTTTTCAGTTCCATGAGATTCTTCTGGATAAATTATTTACCCATGTTTGCTTCGATGTAAGCGATGGCATCGCCCACAGTCTGAATCTTTTGAGCCTGATCGTCGGGGATGGTCATGTCGAATTCCTTTTCGAAGTCCATGATCAATTCCACGGTATCCAAGCTATCGGCGCCCAGGTCGGTAGAGAAGTTGGCTTCACGAGTTACCTCAGAAGCGTCCAAATTCAATTTTTCTACGATGATGTCACGTACTTTAGATTCAATGTCTGCCATAATGTTTTTGTTATTAAATTGGTGAATACTTCATTATTTTTGTAATATAATTGTGCGCTAAGCAGTTAATGGTCTTATTGCACAACTAACATTACTTTGTGCAAATATAATTGTTTTTATGATGAATATTGCAATATTAGCCTCCGGAAGTGGCACAAATGCCGAAAATATCATTCATTACACCCGAAAAAATCCGGGAGTGGTGACTGTTAGTCTTATCATCTGCAATCGACCCGACGCAGGAGTTATTGGCCGTGCCGAACGTCTTGGCGTGGAATGTTTGGTTTTCAGCTCTGAAGAAATGCACCTCGGCGTCCGCCCCATCCAAGTTATGCAACGTTGCCAAATCGATCTGGTGGTGCTGGCCGGATACCTCAACCTCATTTCCGAACCTTATTTCCAAGCCTTTCCGCGCCGCATCCTCAATCTCCATCCGGCGTTGCTGCCTCTGTATGGTGGTAAGGGCATGTATGGCCACCACGTGCACGAAGCTGTGATAGCTCATGGCGAAAAGCGCACCGGCATCACCATCCATTTGGTGGACGAGCAGTATGACCACGGCACCACCCTGTGCCAAGCCACTTGCCCGGTGCTGCCCAACGACACTCCCGACACTTTGGCCGAGCGCATCCATCGGCTGGAATATGCCTATTATCCCGTGGTGGTGGAGCAATATGCCGCCGAGCTGCAAGGCCGATGATGATGTGCCAAAAATCTAATACAAATTGCTTTTATTTTATGCATAAAACGCGCGCAATTTATGTATAAATAATTATTGCTATTTTTATCAGGTCATCTGAACCACCCATCCGTGTCTACAATATCATATTATATATAGGCTATTCTCTTGAAAAAATCATTCTCATCTTTATACTCTTTTGGGCTTGTGGCATGGCTAATGCACAAGACCAAGCTACCCAATCGGCAGATTCGCTCAATACAGAAACCCCAGACACTATTTATCTTATCAAATCGTGGATGAGGTTCCCGAATTTATAGGCGGCCACAATGCTTATTTTGAATTTATATCTAAAAACCTGCGTTATCCATTGGAGGCAATGATACAACGTATTCAAGGTAAAGTCTTTGTGGGTTTTGTGGTGGAAAAAGATGGCACACTGACCCATATCCAAGTGGTGCGTAGTGCCAATCCTTTATTAGACGAAGAAGCTCTGCGTGTGGTCAAACTAGTGCCTAAATGGAAACCCGATATCAAAGATGGCAAACCTGTGCGCAGTCAGGTTTATCGGTCTATTTCTTTTATATTCAAAGATACACCACCCAAAAGATCACGTAAGTCTTAATTTTTGGGGGGCTTATTCACACTCAATGAGACATTTTTACATTTTTTTATAACTTTGAGCCGTCAAGTCTGCAAAGACTGCTAAAACGAATTATTAAATTAAAAAACACATTAGATTATGAAGAAAACAATTATGGCACTCGTGTGCATGTTGCTACTTACGGGAATGGCTCACGCACAGCTTTCCAACATTGCCATCCGCATTGATGGTGCCGTGAATTTTAGCAAGGGTGACTATAAAGTGGAAAAAATCAAAGACATCACTACCAAGCCTGTGGTCGGCTATCGCGTGGGAGCTTCTGTGAATGTACCTTTCGCCGGAATGCTTTATTTCGCCCCCGGTATTTCTTTCCGCTCCATGGGTGGCGAAACCACCATTGCCGGAATCGGTAAAGAACTTATTTCCGCCACCACTCGCACACACCACATCGACATCCCTTTGCATCTGGGGTTTCGCATTCCCGTAGGTCAGACTTTGGCATTCAACCTCCAAGCCGGACCATACCTCTCTTATGCCATGGCTGGTACCACCACATACAAAGTTGGAGATTTGAAGAAGCAATTCGACATCTTTAAAGAAGGCATCAAAGAGTTGGGCAAGGAAAAACGCTTTGATGTGGGTCTGGGTGCAAACGCCATGGTGGACATCAACCGCATCTATGTATTGTTGGGTGCCGACTTTGGTCTGCTGAATCAATTGGAAAGCAACGCCAAAGACGCAGAAGCCGTGCTCAAAAACACTTCATTCCATTTGGGTGTGGGCTTCCGCCTCTAAGCCCGGATACCGGAAATCGCTTTTTATCCCTATATTTAAGCCTCGGCTCTTGCATTTTGCAGGATTCGAGGCTTAATTTCAGCCAGCCCATGACCCCTTTAGATATTATCGCCCAGTTTTACCCGGTTCGCAGCCGGACATATGAATTACTGGTACGCCACAGCCTGGATGTGGCAGCCAAGGCCGTGGAGATATGCCACCTGCATCCGGAGCTGCGCGCCGATGAAAACTTCGTCTTCGAAGGAGCCATGCTGCACGACATCGGGATATGCCGCACTTATGCCCCCGAAATATACTGCTACGGTACAGAACCTTATCTGCGCCATGGTTTCTGGGGTGGTCAGATGCTCAGAGCCATCGGGCTGGAACAGCATGCCTGCGTGGCGGAGCGGCACACCGGCACGGGACTATCTGACGAGGCCATCCGAGCCAGAGGTATCAACCTGCCTCCGGGTATTTATATGCCACAGAGCATAGAAGAAAAAATCATCTGTTACGCCGATAAATTTTACAGCAAGAGCCATCCGGATCGTGTGAAAACACCGGAACGAATTCGTGAAAGCCTTTCCAAATACGGCACAGACTCCACAGCCCGATGGGATGAAATGCATCATCTTTTCGAATAACCGAAAATCCGTTTCTTTCCACACACAAATTTTCCGAATTACCTCTCCCCCTTATTTGCCAAATTTCCTGAAAACGTGATAGATCTAATCATGGGGGGAACATAATCTTTCTCATGTGAGGGCGCAGTATATCCGAATAGGCGGCATTTATTCTATAGAAATTAAATAACAACTAAGAGATATGAACAAGGTTCTCATTCATTGGGTAGCGTTTATCTGCTCTCTCTTTATGTTTACATCGTGCAGTCAATCATTGGGTGGCGATGTAATTTGGGATTATAACAATATCTGCTTCAACATCACGGTGCAAAATGCCGATGGTCAATCGCTTATTGATCCATTCTCGGCTGAAGGAGATGCCTGGATGCGACAGATTTACGTGGAATACAACGGTAAGAAATTCTATAATGACGGATTGGCTCCGCGCACCGAACTTCGCGCCATGATTGAAATGTATCGCGGACTCTACGTAGAGAAAAAAAACGACCCGGTCAAGAATAGTTTCCACTATGTGCTTCGCTTTGGAGAGTTTCAGCCCCAATATGGCACCAAACAGGCTTTTTATGTGATTCTACCCGATGGTGGCAGGCACAAGATCGAATTCACCCGCACCGCCAACGGTGGCGACATCTCGCATCACACTTGGGTAAACGGTCTCCCACAGACATCGGAGACAGACATCGTGCTGCAAGCAAAAGCCTATAGAACCTCTGCACAGCATGCTCCGGTATACTTGTATGTATTCCTGCCCGAAGAGCGAGATAGTCAGCTATCCGATGAAGTTATGAGTACGGCCAACGTTATTTACCATGACCAAAAGTATTCATTAAGAGACATCGGCACCCCAATCTCTTTAGCTCTGCGTGCAGACAAACGACTCATATACGATACTCATGACAGAGCTGTCGGAAACCCTTATGCACAACAGCACTTCTTATCGTTCGGTCCTCTCACTCCGTCCGACAAACCGATCATCGAACGAGTGCAACTGCGCATCGGACGCAAGGCTTGGGAAGTGGATTTGAGTTGCTACATAGATCAAGTATCGGGTATGCTGCAATACCACGCATTGGTCATCAATTCCTCTGACGGAAGCACTTCATATCGGTATTATCGCAATGGTCCGGCTGTATATGTATATCACAAACAACCCTAATCAATCGCATCAGAAAAAAATGAAAAAGCAAACAATTTCATTCGCACTCATCAGCATCATGGCTCTGATGAGTAGTTGTCTGAAAAGCTCGGAAACCAATTGGGAATATTCTCCTGTATCTTTCGGATTCGACATTACAGACGACAAAGGCAACAGCCTTATAGACCCCACAAGTGTCCAAGGACAGGAGTGGCTCAACAATATCACCATCGAATATAATGGTACCGTATATCATAATGAGGGTCGCCCCATCCGTGAACTTCGTGCAGCACAAATGCCTTCAATGGAAAGATACAAAGCATTTAATGTACTCTATATGGAAAAGCGTTATTATCTGCAATTGGGTGAATTTATGCCCAACTATCGGGATAAAAACGTATTCAAACTGAACCTACCCAATGGTAAGAGTCAAATCGTGGAATTCGTGCATTATTTCGAAAACAACACGTACATCTCCTCTGTATGGGTAAATGGCATAAAGACCAAAGGTCGTATTGCCAAAATCGTAACCGACACTTATATTACAGACAAGAA
>CAMFNC010000070.1 GCA_945965245.1 uncultured Porphyromonas sp.
TGTGGCAGCTGCAGAAGCTAAACTTTTCTGCGCAGAAACAGCTATGGACATGACAACTAAAGCCGTTCAATTCCATGGCGGTTATGGTTATACACGTGAATATTCGGTTGAACGTATGATGCGTGATGCTAAGATTACAGAGATTTATGAAGGAACCAGCGAAGTACAACGCATGGTTATTTCTGCTAACCTATTCAAGTAAAGGAGGATTGACCTATGAAAATTATTGTTTGCATCAAGCAAGTTCCTGATACAACTGAAATCAAACTGGATCCGGTTAAGGGCACGTTGATTCGTGATGGCGTGCCTAGCATTATGAACCCTGACGATAAGGGTGCTCTGGAGCAAGCTCTCCACCTCAAAGATCAATTCGGAGCAGAAGTAACGGTTATCACCATGGGACCTCCTCAGGCAGAAGCTATCCTGCGCGAAGCATATGCAATGGGAGTAGATCACGCTTACTTGGTAAGTGACCGTCGCTTTGGCGGTGCCGATACATTGGCTACCAGCTACACCATTTCTCAGGCCATTAAATCTTTGGATTTCGACTTGATTTTGGCCGGTCGTCAAGCTATTGACGGTGATACGGCACAAGTTGGTCCTCAGATTGCTGAGCAATTGGATCTGCCTCAGGTTACATACGTAGAAGATGTCCAATTCGATGGCAAGAAAACCTTAACGGTACGTAAGGGTACAGAAGAAGGTCATGAAATTTTGGAAGTGGACACTCCGTGTATGCTTACTGTATTGGCATCTGCATACAAGCCCCGCTATATGTCGGTAAATGGCATTATGACATGTTTTGACAAAGAAATCAAGATGTTGAATGCCGATAGTTTCCCTGTAGATCCTGAGCGTTTGGGTCTCAAGGGTTCTCCTACCAGTGTGAAGAAATCATTTACTAAGGGTGCTAAATCAATGGGTACTCTTCATGATGATATCACACCAGAAGAAGCAGCCGAAATCATATTCACTAAACTCAAAGAAAAATTCATCATCTGATTATAGCTATGGACAAATCACAATATAAAGGGGTCTTCGTATTTGCCGAGCAACGCGAAGGAGTAATTCAGAACGTAGCATTCGAACTGATTGGTAAAGCTCGTGAATTGGCTGATAGCATCAATGAGCAAGTTACAGCTCTGCTCTTTGGCTATCAGATGAATGGACTGGATAAAGAACTGATTGCTGCCGGTGCAGACCGTGTATTGGTAGTAGATCATAAGTTATTGGAAAATTATTTGACCGCTCCTTATGCTGAGGCTCTGGAACAATTAATCAATAATTATAAACCCGAAATTGTACTCTTGGGTGCCACCACCATTGGTCGTGACCTAGGTCCTCGTATCTCTGCCCGTATCCAAACCGGTTTGACGGCAGACTGTACGGCTTTGGAAATTGATGAAGAGCGTAATCTGTTGATGACTCGTCCTGCATTTGGTGGTAATTTGATGGCTACCATTATCTGCAAGAATCATCGTCCGCAGATGTCCACGGTTCGTCCGGGCGTTATGCGTCGTATTCCCTCAGATTCTGCTCGTAAGGGTGTAACAGAACAGGTCACTATAAATTTTGACGAAAAGAAGTGCAATCAAGTTCGTTTGGTTCGCAAAGAACGTGAGGAAAAGAACCTAGTGGACATTACCGAAGCCCATATATTGGTATCCGGTGGTCGTGGCGTAGGTTCAAATGATGGTTTTGGCAAACTGCAAGATTTGGCTCAAACAATCAATGCCGAGGTGTCTTCATCTCGTGCCATGGTGGATGCAGGTCTTATCAGCCATGAACGTCAGGTGGGTCAGACTGGTAAGACTGTTCGCCCTGATATCTACTTTGCCATCGGTATTTCCGGTGCTATCCAACACTTGGCCGGTATGGAAGAAAGTGATTATATCATTGCTATCAACAAGGATAAATTCGCTCCCATCTTCCAGGTGGCTGACCTTGGTGTAGTAGCTGATTTGCACAAAGTCGTCCCTATTTTAGCTAATAAACTGAAAGCAGCACGTGCCGCTAACGAAAAATAATAGTAGGCCGTGAGCTGTTCAACTTATAAATATATTCGCATCAATCGTGAGGAGTCGTATATCGGCATCCTTACGATTGATCGTGAAAGTGCTCTTAATGCACTCTCCGCAGAATTGCTCGGAGAGTTGCATTGTGCACTTTATAGCTTGAGAGAAGACAAGGATTTGCGTGTGCTGATTATTACCGGCGCTGGACGTTCTTTTGTAGCAGGAGCAGATATCGCAGAGATGTCTAAGATGAACGCCAATGAGGCAAAAGATTTCGGTCATAAAGGCGCTGAAGTCTTTCGTTTTATTGAGCAGATGCCGATACCTGTAATAGCAGCTATCAATGGTTTTGCATTGGGCGGTGGCTGCGAATTATCTTTAGCTTGTGATATTCGTATCGCTTCCGATAAGGCTAAATTCGGTCAGCCAGAAGTGGGGCTTGGCATTACTCCAGGTTTCTCTGGAACGCTGCGACTTCCTCGCACGGTGGGTATCGGTATAGCCAAAGAATTGATTTACTCAGCTCGCATTGTCAAACCCGACGAAGCTTTGTCTATCGGTCTGGTAAATAGGGTGGTGCCCGATGAGCAATTGATGGACGAAGTGTTGCAATTGGCTCGTACCATTGCGGCACAATCTCCCACGGCTGTTCGTTATGCCAAAGAATCTATTGATTGCGGTTTGCAAACCGATATTGACACAGCCATTGTTTTTGAACAAAATTTGTTTGGGCTTTGCTTTGCTTCTGATGAGCAGAAAGAAGGCATGGAGGCTTTCTTAAATAAACGTAAGCCCAACTTCTAAGCATACTTGATTATTAATAACCCATAATTATAAATACAATGAAAATAGCCGTTATAGGTAATGGGGCCATGGGGAGTGGCATCGTTCAGTGCATAGCTCAGCACGATATGGATGTTATAATGAAAGGTCGCAGTGACGAATCACTGGAGCGTGCGCTTTCTAAAATGAAAAAGGGTTTGAATCGCTTGGCGGAAAAGGGCAAACTTACTGCCGAAGCTTGTGCTGCCACGATGGCTCATGTAAAAGCGACCAAAAGTTTTGATGATGTTCGCGATGCCGATATTGTGATTGAGG
>CAMFNC010000071.1 GCA_945965245.1 uncultured Porphyromonas sp.
CAATTTATGCATAAAATGAATTCAATTTATGCATAAAATTTTGGCCTCTGTAAATCAAAGAGTTATCGATTGCGGATGAAGATAAATTTGATGTGACGGAAGATGGTGGGGAGGATGCCGTAATATCGACACATGATACCGAACCGCTCCCATAGCGATGCCCGATGGTTGTGTGTGGTAATACCTTCTTTGAGATAACCCACCAAATCTCTATCGGTATTTACGATGGTCTTGGCTTTGCGCAGGATGCGGATGCACCAGTCGAAGTCGGACGAAAAGCGATAATGGAGATGATAATGCTGTACCAATGTTCGTTTGGCTATGAATGCTTGGTGGCAGACCAGCATGCCGTTTCGGAAGCTCCGCCAAGTGAGTTGCTTGGGCGGACGTAAGCGACGTGGGCCGAGGTCGTGCCCCTCGTCGTCCAAAATACGGGTATCGCCATAGAGCACATCCGGCCATACTTCGGGTGTGTGGCCTCTTTCCAAACAATCTTCCACCACACGCTGCACGGTAAACTCGGAGTCCAATACGTCCCCTGCATTCAAAAACCAGATATAATCTCCGGTGGCATGGTCGATGGCTTTGTTCATGGCATCATAGATACCGTGGTCCGGCTCGCTAATGACAATGGCGCGACTGCAAATAGCGCGGACAATATCCAGCGTATGATCTTTGGATGCACCATCCACAATGATATATTCGATGCCGGGATAGGTCTGCTCCAAAACGCTCACGAGTGTTCTTTTGATTGTCTTTTCGGCTTGGTAGCAGACGGTGACAAGGGTTATTTGGGGTTTCATATTATAGGATAGAGTGATAATAGTCAATCATTTTATGAGCCACGGTTTCTGCTTGAAACCGGGTGGCACTTCGGATACATTGCTCCCGCCCTTCCGGTGTATTGCCCAGAAGAAAGGTTTGATAAATGGCATGAGCCATGGCCTCTACGTCGAAGGACGAAACCAAGTATCCGTTTTCATTGGGGGTAATGATGTCGGTTTGTCCACCATGGTCGAAGCTGACCACGGGGCATCCGCAGGCATTTGCTTCTATCAGGGTCTGGCCGAATGTTTCCATGTAGCTGGTGGAGAGGGTAACGGCAGCATGGGTGTAGATGCCGGCTATGGTGTCTGCACTACCGATTTTGCCGGTGGCAACCACTTCTATGGGTAGGTGATCGAAGAGGTCTTTTCGGCGTATTTCGCCCACAATCACCAGACAACAGCCGGCAGCCAAATCGGGGTAATAGTGGCAAAATCTTCGGATGGCTGCCGTGCAGAGGTCAGCACCTTTGACTTCATGATCCGGACGAGCAGCCGAAAGTACCAGCAGAATTTTCCCGAAGGGGATGCTTGAGGGCAATGGAGTATCGTTTCGAGGATGGAATACCTGCGTGTCAATGGTATTGGGAATGACCATCGGTTTTCGATTGCCGACCAGCGGACTTTGTGCCGCCGCCTGCGCCAGCCAATGACTTACCGCCACGAAATGAAACGGCTCGGCAGATAAGAAACATTTATCCGTAAAAGTGCTGTGACTTAAATCTTTGGGGTTGTAACTGCCCAAAAGCGGACACTCACCACAACCATGCGAATAACGATGACAGAAAATCGGACTGCCGGCTACGAATGTCAGAGGCACATGGCATATTCCCGTAAAAGGCCAAAAGTCATGCATTGTCCAGACAATCGGTTTGCCCAATTGGCTCAGGCGGCGAAGTGACTCCAGTGACAGAAAACCTTGATTAATCCAATGCAGGTGGATGACGTCGGCTTCCCGAACCCACGGATGCTGGGAAATGTCGAATCCGTTTCGTGCGGAAGATACTTTGAAGAGATGCGCCCGATTAAATCCATTGCGTCTGTATATGCCGATGCGTTCGTCCAGAAACTTCCATCGGGCTTTGAGCTTGGTCACTCGTCCGGAAATCAGAGCATCATAGTAATCTTGTCGTGAAGCATCGGGATGGAGTGTGAGCAGTTTGGCATCTATGCCTGCTTGCCGCAGAGCTTTCAGTTGCCTTACGGCGGCATGAGCTGCGCCGCCACCGGAGGGGTATGTATTTACAAAAAGGATTTTCATGATTGCAAGTATCGAGCCAAGGCAGCGAATTCTTCTTCGAAAGGTTTTTCCGTGCGTGCAGGCTTCAGCCCGTTATGGTTATCCGTACAGGTCAGTTCCTGCGCCACGAATGTAAGGGCGTTTGCAATCTCCTGCAAATTTTTCGGGTCGAAAAGTTTGCCGTTCCGAGGCGTTATGAGGCATGCCGACCCCGCCACTTGGCTGCAAGCCACCGGCAATCCTGCCATCAGAGCTTCGTGAGTTACGGCTCCGAATGGCTCATATACAGAGGGTAGCACAAATAAATCGGCAGCGGCATAATAGGCCAGCAGTTCATCTCCCTCCTGTTTGCCGGCAAAGGTGACCCGATGTATCAATGCCGATTGTGAGGCTAATTGGCGCAAAGACTCTTCTTCGGGCCCGCTGCCCACTAATATCAAATGATAGGATTTTTCGGGTAGCATAGCATAGGCTTGGAGCAGCGAAGCCAAGTTCTTGGCTGCTGCCAACCGACCCACATAGAGGATAATCTTTTGATTGGGATGCCGGCATTTGATTTTTTCGGCTTCCGGCAGCATCTTTTCCATCCTATGGCGTAAGTATCGTTCGTCTTGAATAATAGGAAAGGTGTGGAATAGTCCTTTGCGAAGGAAATAGGCTTGGTAAGATGTGGCTGCCCGGTGGTCGCACAAGATGATACCCGACATTCGGGGCATCAGCCGTTTCTTCCAACTGTTTCCTCGAATTACCGCATTGGCTTGTAGATAGTTGTCGTCACACATGGAGAAAATGGCAGCGTGGGGGGCGAATAATCGTCCAGCTACCAGTGTAATGGGCGTTATCAGATTAAACTCGCTGATGAGGATGATGTCTGGGCGGTGCTTGCAAATAATACTCCAAACCTCTAAACGCAAATTCTTGATGCCGAAAAGCCCTTTTCGTAAGAATTGGTATTTGAACCGAATGCGCTCGTTTAGTTTGTCGGCATCGAACTTCTGTTCGTCTGGTGTCCGGTTCTCGATGTAAATCTGTGCATCGAAAGCCTCGTACAACGCATTGAAAAGGTCTATGCGATAGGGTGCGATGGCACGATGGATAACGAGTAATTTCTTGCGTTGCTGCATTACCGTTTGCATTTCTTAAAGTGTTCGAACCATTCGGGGGAAACTCGGAGCAGGTATATGCCCAGTAGAGACACCACCAAAAGCATTGACCCACGCATTAAGATGTCCGTCCACGGATTGGACAGTGTGGGCAATAGGGGATTGATCAGTATGATAATGGCAAAAACGCCAAGAAGTCGAAGCATCCTGAACGAAAACGGATGGATATGGAGAAATCGCATGACCAGAAATTGCTGTACGCCATAACCAAACAACATGGTGAGCAAGGTGGCTTGAGCCGCTCCCACGATGCCTCCGGTGTGGATAAATTGGATGTTCAGAAGGATGGATACCAGCGTAACGATGCCGGTGTAATACAAATTCCAATGATAGTAGCGCGAACAGCTTACAATCGGGTGGCTAAAGTTGAAGGTAATTTCTATTAGTTTGGCAAGCCCCAGAAATAACACCACGGGGATGCCGACAGTGTATAGATGGCCATTGGGGATGATGGCGAATACATTGCGGATATTGAACCAGATAAGCAGGAAGATGATGCCGCCCGTGAGCAGTTGGTAGAGAGCCACTTGCCGATAAATGCGGTTGGCCTCGGCTATATTATTTTGCTTCATGGCTTCTGCCATTCTAGGTGTGGAAATGTTGAGAAGTGAACGGGAGGGTATCTCGATGACTGCGATGATGAAAAAAGCGATGGAAAAGATGCCTGCCGAATTTAATCCGCCACTATCCAGCGAGCTAATCATAAAAAGATCCATCCGCGATGCCAGTGTGGTGCCGAAAGAGGCTAATACATAGAGAGCTGTATAGCGCAGGAAGTCGTGTTTCAAGGCCGGGGTCAGGAAGTTTTTTTCGTGATACATCCCCGTATAGGCTACTCGATTCAGATAATAATAGGAGAGCATCATGCAGATACCATATACCAATACGAACAAGATAATCGTGACATTCAAACTGACCCACTGTATGGCATATATCAGATAAACTCCGATGAGCAGAATGCGTAGCACGATTTCTCGAATGAATTTGGGCACAATCAAGTGCATCATCTGCACCGCATATAACTCAAAGACGAGCCAGAAGAGCAGAAAAACCGTTAGTGGCACCACTGCATAGTAGTAATGCACAAAGAGTGCACTGTTTTTGCCGAAAAATGCCGAAAGTGGTGTGCGCAGTAGTAAATATAGTAAGAG
>CAMFNC010000072.1 GCA_945965245.1 uncultured Porphyromonas sp.
CCGGAACCTGTTACGGGGTTACGGTGCTTGCCTTGCTTGGCCACGATTTCCAACATGATTTGTTCGATCTTGGCATGATCACCACCGGCTTGCTCGTGAATCTGCGTAAAGCTGGCAGAGTCAATATTCAAAGTTTGCACATCGATGAGAATCTCGTTGTCGTAAATTTCATCCATGTTGTTGTCGATTTTATTAGCCGGTTGGGGCAATACGCCCAGAGGTTCCAGCACGCGGTGTGTGCCGTATTTGTTACCTTTTTTTTGCATTGTTTTTATTACTGTGATTAGAATTGTTTTTTATTTGTTTAATCCCAAAATGACGCGAGCTTCGGCAGGAGTAGCCACTTCGCGGCCTAACTCTTTGGCCAAGCGAACCACTTTTTCTACCAATTCGCCATTGGATTTGGCCAATACACCTTTGGAGATATAGAGGTTGTCTTCGAAGCCTACACGCACGTGACCGCCCATCACAATGGTGGGAGCAGCCAACGTAAATGCACTACGACCGATACCCGTAGCTGTCCAAGTGGAGCCTGCGGGGATATTTTTTACGAGCCAAACCAAGTTGTCCACCGTGGCAGGGGTACAACCGGGAACGCCCAAAACGAAGTTAAATTGCATGGGGGCACCGGGTACTTGCCCTTTGGCAGCCATGCGCAAAATGGTATCGAGGTGACCCATTTCAAAGCATTCGTACTCAGGCTTGATATTATTTTCGATCATCCTCTTGCCAAAAGCGCGTATCATGGGCATGGTGTTTTCAAACACGTCATCGCCAAAGTTGCACGTACCACAGTCTAATGTGGCCATTTCGGGGAAAAGCTCGGTAGGTTGCAGTCTTTCTTCTGCAGTCATGCCCACGGCACCACCGGTAGAAGGGATAATGATTACATCGGGGCATTCCTTGCGGATGGCATCCATGCAAACGCAAAAACGTTCGCGGCTTTGGGTGGGGGTGCCATCATCTTCACGAACGTGCACGTGGATTACAGCCGCACCGGCATCGTATGCCGATTTGGCTTCACGCACGATTTCTTCTACTGTGTAAGGAACAGCTGGGTTCTGCTCCTTCATCACTTCTGCACCACAGATGGCAGCAGTAATAATCAGTTTTTCCATTTCTTACGTCCTTTCTTTTTGACTGATTATCTTATTTCTTGCGTTGGCAGTCTTTGGTTACGACACAAGTACCGCTGGCGCGGCATACCACGATGGGTTCGTCCAAGACGTCGGCAGCCGAAGCAGAAATATCGGTGCGAGCCACTACCACTTTGCGGGCTTCGAATGTCATCTTGCGACTGGAATTGCCCACATGGGTAATCTCACCCACTGCTTCGATATAGTCACCGGCATATACAGGTGCCAAAAATTCCACATTGTCGTAGGCTACGAACAGACCCTCATCGCCATCGTGCATAATCAAAAGTTCGGTGGCTACGTCACCAAACAAGGCGAGCATGTGCGCTCCATCCACCAAGTTGCCACCATAGTGTGCATCTTGAGAACTCATGCGCAATCTAATCATTGATTTTTCCATGAAATAATATAATTAAATGTGATTAGTATTATTTGTGAGCTGATAGTTTTATTATTCCTTAACTAAATAGTCAATGAAAATAGAAGAAGTGTGAACTTCGTGGGGAGCAATCTCGCCCATTTCTACCAATTCATCCACCTCGGCCACTACGCAGTCGGCAGCCATAGCCATCAGTGGGTTAAAGTTTTTGGTGGTTCCGTAGTAAACCAGATTACCCATCTTATCGCCTTTGCTGGCATGGATAAAGGCCACATCGGCATGCAGGGGTTTTTCCAGCAACCATTCTTCACCATCAATCATTACGCGTTGTTTACCATCGGCCACGATAGTGCCCAAACCGGTTTTGGTTAATGCACCACCCAATCCCATGCCACCGCAGCGGATACGTTCGGCCAGACTACCTTGAGGGCAGAATTCGACCTCCATTTCGCCATTGTTCATCAATTCGGCCGTGCGGGGATTGGTTCCTATGTGTGATACGATTACTTTCTTGATTTGCTTATTATCCACCAGACGACCGTTGCCACGATCTATATAAGAGGTGTCATTTACAATCAGAGTCAAATCCTTTACACCGGATTTCACCAATTCGTCCACGATACGTTCAGGCGTACCATTTGCCAAAAAACCGCCAATCATTACGGTCATGCCGTCTTTCAGTTTTGCAGCGGCATCTTTTGCAGATATTAATTTGTCCATGGTATAAATATTATGTTTATCAATAATAATTATTACTCATTCATTTGTTAGTCTGAATAGTGCCGATACCTTATCCGGAGCCGGTAATATTTCTCCGAGTAAACGAGTAAAGACCCACCGAAAGGGAACATCTTTCCTACTATTCTTAGAGGAAAGGTGCTCACCAAAATCGCCTGTATCCAAACAAGTATCGATTGTCTAATCAAAAAAATCCTAAGAGAAGTCTTTATTAACACCCCAAAAGAGTGAGAAAAATCCGCTCTTTGGGCTTCAGTGACTAGTCTTCGGCTAACAGCTTTCAAAGTTAGCAATACTTTTATTAACAAACAACATTAGAAACCGAGTACACCATTTGTGCATTTCCAGTATCTCCATTATCCTTCTTGCTTAATCTGTTTATTATTAGCTGTTCCAGTGGACAATACTCTCCTACAATGTTTAGTATGTGAACTCCACTAACCGAAGATAACACTTCAGGATTCTTTAATTAGAATAGCTTCAAAATCAAAGCCTATCAAATCTTGTTCCAATTTCAGAAGAAAACAGGACTTTCCTGTCTCATATGTACCAAGTAATGGTAAATGAATGAATGTCAGCATGATACTGATTAACTATTTCGCGGTTACTTTCTGTGCATTAGGTGTGATGACATATTTTTCATTACCTGAACCCCTGATTCTATATTGGCTGATGGACTATAATTCTTCATTTTATAGTAGTATTTAAGCACTTCATTAGGTTTCAAACTCTTGAGAAAGTGTACCTGTCTCAATCCTGCAGTATCGGTATAACGAAATATATTTGGAAATTTAACTTGTAGTGCCATAAGCATATTGATAAGTTCCATATCGTTTAGACAGAATACATTACCAATCAATTGTAGTGTATCATAGTCAACATTATCAGTATCACCTTTCTCCTTAACAATGGCATAAAGAAGTATCTCCACTGGCAATTGATGCTTTCCATCTATATTGAAAGAATATTGTTTTTCGTCACTTGATAACCGTATTAAATCCAGATCTGTCAGTAACATTGAATAATTTTCCATGGACGTATAGAGGCAACCATATTTTTGCCTACTCCGAGTTTGACAACTGAATAAAGTTCGTTCCAATCATATTATTCTCAAGTATAAAATCATAACCCTTCTTAAGCCACAAAGCTTTTCAAGGAAACGATTCATGTCCAGAAATATATGTTTATTTCGATGCAAACGAGCTTCCGGACACATCCACTTAACTGCAAAAAATAGAGAAACAGTTGGCTCGGCAACCGTTGTCATGCTTTTTTAGTTTCTTTGTATCACACATTCAATATTAACCTCGCAATGAAATATAATGATAAAAAAATCCTATTGGGTCTGCTGTCTTTTTTGATGGTAGGTGGTATCATCGTGATGTTTATCATGCAGATGGAGTATATGCATCGCATCGATAGAATTCGCAGAGATAACTTCTTCCGCCAATGCAAAACAGCTCTGAATACCGTGAAAGAGGAAATTCAAACCACGGAGATGGTGCGTTATTTCAATAGCGAGATGACACGTCATGGGATGCGAGGCAGAGCTCTGATGAATTCGAGGGCAGCCATCGACATCAACGACACCGACACCCTGATAAAGAAACTGCTGACCAATTGCAGCGACACCCTCTCTCGATACAGACTCCGGGATTCATTACATGAAGTTTTGTCATCTGCCAAAGACTCGATACTTTTGGCTCAAATAAACGCAGAAACCGATTCGGCCACGCGCGAGGATATTATGGAGCAATATTTTGCAGCTCGTGAAAACATCAACGATTTTTTACTGAAGTATATCTATAATTCCAAGAAAGACAGTCTGCCACAGCTTATCAGTCCTTACCGATTGGTCAATTCGGTGAGAAACGAACTCTCCAAAATAGGCATCAACAATCCCTTTTATCTGCAACTTTTCGACAAGGAGAAACGACTGATATATGAAGCTCTGACACCAGGGATGCTCCGTATAATGCCCACCGAACACAACAGCGTGGAGCAAAACCTTTTCTTGATTTCACATAAAGACGAAAATATCTCCTTTCCATTCGTAAGAATTACCTTCGAAGACCCGCTATACGAAAGCGACTGGCAGTCCTTCCTGCCGGTCGTGTTCATTGCGCTCATCATGCTCATCACCACCATCTATGCCTTTTGGATTATGCTCCGTCAATTCGAGTTTCAGAAACAGAAAAACGATTTTATCAACAACATGGCGCATGAAATCAAAACCCCCGTGGCCAGCATTACTCTGGCTACCCAAATGCTCCAAGACCGGGATATATGCAGACAGTCGGAAAAGTTTAACCAAATTTTGGGAGCCATTGGCGCAGAGTCCCAAAGAATCAAACTTTTGGCAGAAAAGGTATTGCAATTGGCATCCTTCGATGATGGCATCAAACCTCGTAATGAACTGCTGGACATCAACGAAATCCTGCTCTCCATCGTTAGCAATCTTGCCCTTAGAATTGAAAATTCCGGAGGTCGATTGGAACTGGATTTGAATGCCGAAAACACCTGGGTAAACGGAGATAAAGTGCACTGTGCCAATCTGTTTTACAATCTGATAGAAAATTCCATCAAATATGCACGCGAAGGAGTGCCACTGGAACTGAAAATATCCAGCCACAACCGCGGAACCAATCAGTCTGCCATTGTGATACAGTTTCGCGACAATGGTATAGGGATGAGCAAAGAGCACATCAAACACATCTTCGAGAGATATTACCGCATCACTTCGGGCAATCATCATAACGTAAAAGGTTTCGGTCTAGGACTCTCTTATGTTAAAAGTGTTATTAACAATATGGGTGGTGAAATCACCACCAAAAGCACCCCAAAAGAGGGAACTTTGATGAAAATTGAACTTCCAACGGCAAAAAATAGTTAAAATTCAATAAATTCATTTATCTTTAACACATAGAGTAATGTATGCGTATTTACAATTTTCCCATTACAATACATTTGGCTTCGCATACCACTGCTCTTATGGAATCGTATGACTAATAAATTATTGAATCGTATATGAAAATCTTACTCTGCGAAGACGAAGAAAGTTTTGGTTTCTTGCTCAAAGAAATTTTGGAGACCAAAGGCTTCGAGGTGGATTTATTCACCGATGGCGAAAAAGGCTGCGCTGCATTTCCTGCGAGTGTGTACGATATTTGCC
>CAMFNC010000073.1 GCA_945965245.1 uncultured Porphyromonas sp.
TGGCGAGTCCACTCGTCAGATGTCGGATGAGGAATTGAACCAGATACTTCAAAACTCCGATAAGCCCCATCAAATCCGTGTGCGCAATTATAAAAACGATAATGCAACTCTGGTGCTGCGTCATGATTGCACTCCCATAGATGCCCTCACAGAGCGTCAGATGGCAGAAGCGTTTGCTTTTTATAGTCTGGAGGATATGAATGAGCGTCGTTTGGTTTATCCGCTCACTTATTTTGCCGATAAGGAAAAAGATTTTTCCACCTTGCGTTCTTTTGCCTTTGCCGGTAGCACGGACGCCCATGCTTCGCGCGATGCCAAAATCAATGCCGTGGTGCGTAAGACTCTGAAGGATTTGGGCTTGCAGGAAGTAGGCTCCGAATCTGCCGATATTATCGTGGATAATTATTACTCCATGCAGCCCAATTTGCAGCCCATTGCCGTGCCGGATATGCCGTGCAATTCTTGGCGTTATAACTTTGCCACATCGCAAATGGATTTGCTGCCTTTACTGCCCATTGGCATTCCGGCTTCGGCTGCTCCGTATGAAATGAAATTGGGTATTCGCTTTTTGGATGGTAAGGATCTGAATCATATCCTTTGGAAGTGTGAGGCGCGCGAACTGCTATCTGCTCCTATGAGTGTGGAGGAGTATGCCGAATATACCGTGCCTATGATGATTGTGCAGTTTCCATACATTCGTGTGGCACAGTATCCCACGTTCCGCTTTGGTATCCATCGTTATAATTATACCGGTATCCTGTATGACAAGCATGATTTCAGTCTGATTGCATACGTGGAGCCGAATTCTCCTGCCGATAAGGCAGGTTTGAAACGTGGCGACCGCATAGCACGTATCAATGGTAAAATCGTGAAGAAAAACGATGCCAAGGGATTGAGTGAAGACTATATTCGCTTCATCGAAAAGACCAATGAGTTTCGTGATTTGCGCCGTGAGTTTACTAATAGTAATCGGCTGGCACACTGCCGCTATTGGAACGAAAAATATTATAAAAACATAGCCAAAGAATTCGACAAGAAGAAATATAATGCCGTATTCTCTTATCTGTTCTTCTTCCGTCCGTATATCAGCCGGACAGAAAACAATGAAATCGTTTTTGACTTCTTGCGAGAAGACACCGAACATTCGGTAATCGTTCGCCCCATCATAAGAGATGAATCAGTCATTATCCCGGACTAATATCGAAAATGAAAGAAGAAGCAAAACCATTGTATGAATTGGGTCGAGTTAATCGGCTCAAGGTGCTCAGACTTGTCTCCATCGGAGCTTATCTCGATGGTGGCGAAGGTTTCGATTTGTTGCTGCCACTTAAATATATCCCCCAAGACGGACTTTCTGAAGGCGATGAGGTGGAGGTATTTGTCTATCATGACAATGAAGGCCGTCCGATAGCCACCACACTGCGTCCGTATCTGCAATTGGGTGAGGTGGCGGCTCTGGAATGCGTGGGGGTGACCGGTGCGGGAGCTTTTGTGGATATGGGCATCCACAAAGACCTATTGGTGCCGTATGGCGAGCAAAACAAACGAATGGAAGAGGGTAATCGTTATCTGATATATCTTTATAAAGATGAGGTGAGCGGTAGGCTGGTTGGCTCTGCCAAGCTGAATAAGCATGTGGGCAATGTGATACCGCGCTATCAGGCCGGCCAAACAGTACGTATCATTGTGGCACAGGCCACTGGGATTGGGTGGCGATGCGTGGTAGACAATCGGCATTGGGGCATGATTTATCTGGACGATGCTCACGAAGATGTCAATATGAGCCTCGGTTCGGTTCATCAGGCTTATGTGGTTCGTCTGCGTGAAGATGATAAGATAGACCTCAGCCTGCATCCTGTGGGCTATAATAAGATAGAGAGTTGCGCCGTAATGCTCCGGCGATTGCTACGCCGTCATGGCGGTATATTAGAGGTGGGCGATAAGAGTGAACCCGAAAAAATCAAATCGCTTTGCGGTATGAGTAAAAAGACTTTTAAACAAGCTGTGGGTGCTCTGTATCGCGAAAAACTGATTATTCTGAGCGATTATCAAATCAAACAGAAGGAATAAGGCATTCTGTCTGTGCCGCATGCCGAAGAAGCCTTCTTTAATTCTCTGCAATACAACCTATGTTTTCCAATGCCGAACAGATAGAACTCTATCATCATTTCAGACTTTTAGTCACATACGCTTTGGCTCATACCGAGCGTGAGCGGGTGCGTCTGTTGTATCGGGAGATACGGCGGCTATCCGAAGAGGGGAGCTATGCACGCGATGAACATGGCATGCACACGTTGCTGCGCCAAATGGGTAGTGCGGTGATAGTGTGCCGGGAAATCGGCTTGGGGGTGGAGATGGTGCCGGCTCTATTGTTCTGCCGACCGGTACAAGACGGCAGACTTTCACTCGAAACAGTGAGAAAGTTGATGGGCGATGAAACTCATCATGTGGTGGAACTGCTTATCAAAACCAGCGAACTCTACGCTCGCACCAAACGAATCAATTCAGAGAACTTTCAAAATCTGCTTCTTTCCATTGCCGAGGATATTCGGGTGGTTTTGCTCATCATTGCCGATCGCTTGTATTTGCTGCGTCATGCCAAGCGTTTGCATCCCGACTTGTATGTCAAGGAAATAGCCATAGAAGTTTCCACGCTCTATGCTCCCATGGCGCATAAATTAGGACTGTATGCCATTAAGGGCGAATTGGAAGACTTAGCACTGAAATATACTGACCGCAAGATTTTCGATTTCATTAAACAGAAGTTGGGCGAAACGAAACGTGTGCGCGATGAATATATCGAGAGTTTCATTTCGCCGGTACGTGAGCGGCTGCTCCGAGAGTTGGCTGCTATTCCTTTCGAAATCAAGGGGCGTACCAAATCAATCAGTTCCATTCGCAATAAATTACGTAAGCAGCGATTTGAAGATATATACGACCTTTTTGCCATTCGCATCATTTTGGATGTGCCCCCGGAGCGTGAACGCTCCATTTGTTGGCAAACCTATTCGGTCATTACGGATATGTTTCAGCCCAATCCGGAGCGACTAAAAGACTGGATATCTGTGCCCAAGAGCAACGGCTATGAATCGCTGCACATCACGGTGATGGGACCTCAAAACCATTGGGTGGAGGTACAGATACGCACATGCCGTATGGATGAAGTTGCCGAATTGGGCGTGGCTGCGCATTGGAAGTATAAAGGAATTCGAAGCCAAAGTGGTGTGGATGAATTTATGAACTCGGTGCGCGAGGTGTTGGACTCGTTGCGCTATGGAGGCGAGGAGGCCGAGAAGTCGCCACTGCTTCATAGCTCTGCTCTGATGATGCCCGATAAGGAAATCTATGTATTTACGCCCCAAGGAGCAGTAATCAATTTACCCAAAGGAGCCACCGTATTGGATTTTGCTTTTGCCATTCATAGTCGTGTGGGTTCACAGGCCATTTCGGCCAAAGTCAATGGCAAGAATGTGCCCATCAAGTTCAAACTGCATAATGGCGATTCGGTGGAGGTGATTACCAGTGCCCAGCAGAGCCCTAAAGCAGACTGGCTGAATGTGGTGGTTAGCAGTAAAGCCAAGAGTAAGATTCGCCAAATTTTGCGTGCTGAAGAAGAGGCCGGCATCGGAGTGGCCAAGGAGATGATGGCACGACGCATCAAAAATCGGCGATTGAACTATGATGATGGTCTTTTTATTCGCCTGAGCAAGAAAATGGGATATAAAACACTGTCTGATTTTTATAGGGCCGTGGCGGATGAAAAACTGGATATGGGCGATTTTTTGAATCAATACGAAGCCGAATGCCGCAATGAAGAAGAAATCCGAGAGCATCTGACAGATGCCGGCTCCAAGATACAGGCAGACACTTTTGTTTATAATCCTGTATCGGATACAACACAGAAAGAAAAAAACGGAGGTCGCCCGTCCGATGTGTTGATTTTGGGCGACGAACTCACCGGAGTGGATTATTCGTTGGCACAGTGCTGTAATCCTATTCACGGGGATGAAGTATTTGGCTTTATATCCAATCGAGGCATTAAAATTCACCGAGTGGACTGCCCCAATGCCAAGGATTTGTTTACCCGATTTGCCAATCGCGTATTGGAGGCTCGCTGGAGTGGTACGGAAGGCACTGGGTATGCCGTTACGCTGGAAATTGTGGGGCGTGATGATTTGGCCGTGGTAACCAACATTACCTCCATTTTACAGAAAGAAAATCAAACCAAGTTGCGCTCTTATTCGATAGATTCGGCAGACAGCCTTTTCAAAGGAGTATTCGTAATCGAAGTAATGAGCAAAGGTTCGCTTTCGCAGTTGATGCGTAAGTTGAACAATGTCAATGGCGTCAAGCACATTATCCGCTATTAGTATAAGGGTATTGGGTGTGCCGAAAAATTTCATGCACATTTTGATTTTAATTTATGCATAAAACGCACGCAATTTATACATAAAATTAAATCGTTTTATGTGTAAAATTTCAGCACTCTCCCACACTGCATAAAATCAAGCATTCTTAAATAACAGTGCACTTAGGCCAAACCCGCGTAATTTATAATGAATGTGTAATTTGTGTAATCGGCCTATATACACGGATTTAATTGTAAATTTGCCGAAGTTTAATAATTATGCCTCATTATATAATGATGTGAGGTGGAAATATCAGTTCAATTGGCAATGGAAATATCCGGAAAATATAATCCGCAAGAAGTAGAAAGTAAATGGTATGACTATTGGATGAAACACAAACTGTTTCACTCCGAGCCGGACCACAGAGAACCCTATACCATCGTTATCCCTCCGCCCAATGTGACGGGGGTATTGCATATGGGGCACATGCTCAATAATACCATTCAAGATATTCTGGTGCGCCATGCACGCATGATGGGTAAGAATGCTTGTTGGGTGCCGGGCACAGATCACGCATCCATTGCCACCGAAGCCAAAGTGGTGGCCAAGTTGGCTGCCCAAGGTATCAAAAAACAGGACTTGACACGCGAAGAGTTTCTGAAGCATGCTTGGGATTGGACGCATGAGCATGGAGGTATCATTTTGGAGCAACTCAAACACCTTGGTGCATCGTGCGACTGGGATAGAACGGCTTTCACAATGGATGAAACCCGCTCCGAAAGTGTAATAGATGTTTTTATAGACCTTTATAATAAAGGGCTGATTTACCGCGGTATCCGCGTGGTGAATTGGGATCCCGAAGCGCAAACCGCACTCAGTGATGAAGAGGTGGTTTACAAAGAGTCCAACGGTAAACTCTATTATTTGCGTTATTTCGTGGAGGGAGAAGCCGATAAATATATTGTGGTGGCTACCACTCGCCCGGAAACCATCATGGGAGATACGGCCGTTTGCATCAATCCGAATGACGAACGCTACCATTGGTTGCGTGGCAAAAAGGTTATCGTGCCGCTGGTGGGACGTGTCGTGTCCATCATCGAAGATGAGTATGTGGATATGGAGTTTGGCACGGGATGTCTGAAGGTGACCCCCGCTCACGACCCCAATGACTATATGCTGGGTGAAAAGCATCGCTTGCAGAGCATTGATATTTTCAATGATAATGGCACGTTGAATGACAATGGAGGTCGTTATGCAGGTATGGATAGGTTCGATGTGCGCCATCAGATAGAAAAAGACCTCAATGAGTCTGGGTTGATGGAGCGTACCGAATTTTATATTAATAAAGTGGGGCACAGCGAGCGTACGAATGCCGTTATCGAGCCTAAGCTATCCATGCAGTGGTTCCTTAAGATGACCGAGCTGGCGCAACCGGCACTAAAAGCGGTAATGAATGATGAAGTACAACTGCATCCTGCCAAGTTCAAAAACACATATCGCCACTGGATGGAAAATGTAAAGGACTGGTGTGTGAGTCGTCAGTTGTGGTGGGGACATCGCATTCCGGCATATTATCTGCCCGATAACTCTTTGGTGGTAGCTCATTCGGCAGCAGAAGCCTTGGAGCTGGCCAAGAAAAAATCCGGCAACGAAGGTTTGACCCCGGATGATTTGCGTCAGGAGGAGGACAGTCTGGATACTTGGTTCAGTAGTTGGCTTTGGCCCATCAGTGTCTTTGCTCCTGTGATGAGCAAAGGCAATAAGGATTTGGAATATTACTATCCGACCAATGATTTGGTCACGGGACCGGATATTCTATTCTTCTGGGTGGCTCGTATGATTATTGCCGGTTACGAATTCCGTGGGCAACGTCCTTTTAATAATGTTTATCTGACCGGTATCGTGCGCGATGCTCAGGGACGCAAGATGTCCAAGAGTTTGGGCAATTCGCCGGATCCCATCGGTTTGATGGATAAATATGGTGCCGACGGTGTGCGCATGGGCATGATGATGGCAGCTCCGGCTGGTAACGACTTGCTTTTTGACGAACAATTGTGTGAGCAAGGACGTAATTTCTGCAATAAGATTTGGAATGCCTATCGTTTAATTCGCGGATGGCAGGTGGATGAGCAATTGTCCCAACCCGCCACATCGGCACATGCTGCTCGCTGGTTCGGAATGCAATTGAGCCAAGCCAAAGTGGAGATGGAAGACCTATTCGGTAAGTATCGATTGAGCGAGGCTTTGATGGC
>CAMFNC010000074.1 GCA_945965245.1 uncultured Porphyromonas sp.
GGTTAATCCTTTTATGAAAGAAGCCGGAAGAAAACAGGAATTTGATAGCAGGCTTTTAACCGCATTGAACCAAACATATTATAATTACAACAATAACCAAATTTCACTTTCTTTTACATACACTTTTTCTCAAGGCAAAACTGGGAAAACAAACAGACAGCTCGATAACCGAGATAACGACTCCGGTATCCTAAAATAAATTAGGAGAAGAACAGATAGGTAACGGACACGGCCGTGATACAACCTGCCAAGTCGGCCAAAAGAGAATAACCCACGGTATAACGACTATTGCGCACACGCACGGCTCCATAATACAGAGCCACCACGTAGAGCGTGGTATCGGTGGCACCCTGTACAGTGCAGCACAATCGACCCACAAAACTGTCGGCACCATAGGTCTGCATGGCATCCACCATTAGTCCGCGTGCTCCGCTGCCACTTAACGGCTTCATCAGCATGGTGGGCAGAGCTTCCACAAATCGGATGTCTCCACCAAGGCTTTCCACCGCCCAACGTATTCCCCGAATGAGATAATCCATGGCTCCGGAAGCACGGAATACGCCGATGCCCACCAAGACGGCAATAAGATACGGGATAATGCCCACGGCTGTATGAAATCCTTCTTTGGCTCCCTCGATAAAAGCATCATACACGTTGATGCGTGCCCGCATTCCGCTAATCAAAAATCCGCAAATAATGGCAAATAAGATGAGGGAGGAAACACCGGTACTGAGCGTGCGAAAGAGTTCGGCCGGCAATGCGGAAGCACTCCACACAATAGTACCGATGAGTAATATCACAGATAGCAGTGTAAGGAACAGTGGCCGGCGCAGAAAATTGATGCGCTGCCTGATGCCGATGGCGATAACCGCCACCAATGTGCTGACCGCCGTGGCCACCAGAATGGGCAGAAAAACATCGGCAGGATTGTCGGCACCGGCCTGCATCCGATAGGCAATGATGGAGGTGGGGATTATGGTCAGCCCGCTGGCATTGATGGCCAAAAACATAATCATGGCATCGGAGTCACGCTCCTTGCGATCGTTCAGTTCTTGCAAACTTTCCATGGTTTTCAGTCCCAACGGTGTGGCGGCATTATCCAAACCCAAAAGGTTGGCAGCAAAGTTCATGAAAGCATTGCCAAGAGCCGGATGGTCTTTGGGCACAGAGGGGAAAAGACAACTGAGCACGGGCGAAGTGCGCCGGGCAATGCGCTGCATCAGTCCGCTCTGCTCGGCAATGCGTATAAAACCTAACCAGAGACTGAGCACACCGGTCAGATAGAGCGAGATCTCGAATCCGTTTTTGGCTTGCTCGAAGGTACTCTGCATCATAGCATTGAAAAGGCTGAAATCTCCTGTAAACACAAGATGCATCAGCCCTATGGCCAAAGCAATGAGGAAAAATCCGATGAAAATGTAATTGAGCACCATAACGATAACAGACTAAGAATTTAAAACTCCACCAAATCTTCGTCGGGCATCAGCACTCCGGAACCTTTGCGCAAAATACGGAAGGGGATGGAGGTGCAATCCAACACCGTGGACGGAGCATAACGGGCAATGCCGCCATCTACGATGAAATTGACCTGATGGCCATAGCGTTCGGCTATCAGTTCGGGGTCGGTGGCATATTCGGGGTTCTCTTCGTCCTTGGGCAGCGAACTGGTCATAAGCGGAGTGCCCAATTCACGAATGAGCATTTTGGCCACCGGATGGAATGCCAGACGGGCACCCACTTCCTTGCGGTTTTTGAATGCCTTGGGCAGCGTGCTTGCCGCAGGCAGAATGTATGTGAAACAGCCTTCGTGGTGGCTTTTGATGAATTTGAAAGTGGGATTATCGATGCGGCAATAACCCGACACATCACTCAGGTTTTCGAATAGAATGGAGAGTGATTTGCGGCGCATATCGATGTCTTTGAGTTTGCAGATTTGCTCCACAGGCCGTTGTTGCAGAGCATTGCAGCCGTAGGCATAGCCGGTGCCGGTGGGATAGATGATTACTTCGCCGTCGCGCAGGGCATTGACCACACGCTGTACCTCTTTGTAGTTAGGGCTATCGGTATATAGCTTGATGATTTCTCCATTCATAGTGACTTATTGTAAAGATAGTTGTTGATTATTCGGGAAAATAGGGAGATAGGCGAATGCTGTCTTCGCAGGTAAAAACATCGAGGCGCATCAGTGTGCTCCAGCTGTCTATTTTGCCCTCACGTCGAAGCCATTTCTTGAGAGCATCACGCTGCATCCAATTCAAATAGGGATGTTCGGGAAGAGATTCCGCATCCAGGCTGTATAGCGGATAGGTGGCAGGAGGCGTGACAATGCGGAAGTATGGACGGAGAGCCAGAAAGCGGTCATAGTCCATGCCATAGACTTCCTGTAATTGCATCACGGTATAAAAACCACCCAACCGGCGGCGTAAATTCAAGATACGGCGGGCAAATGCCGGACCGATGCCGGGCACGCGAAGCAAAAGCAAACTATCGGCGGTATTGAGGTCGAGCGTAACGCCCTTGGGCAAAACATCTTTGGGCGTATGGCGCAGATGTGTGGGTGGGCCGACGTAATGCTCATTGGTGAGCAGTGTATCGCGATGTCTGACGGCAGCGGATAATTTCTGTGGCGTATCGGAGCCACGGAGTGTGGGTGTATCGGTGGTGGGCACACTATCGGTGGCAGAAATAGTAGGAACGGTCTTGCTTCCCGGCAGCAGCACCATCAGAAAACCTGTTGCCACAAGCAAGGCCACCATCAATAGAACCAAGCGTTCGCCCCTGCCGATAGAAAACCAATGCCCTTTCATCTCTTTATTCCGGCTGTTTCGTGTCTTGCGCTATCCTGCCGTCGCAGAGACGGATAATGCGGTCTGTCTGATGAGCCAGGCACTCATCGTGCGTTACGATGACAAAGGTTTGCCCCAAATCCTCACGCAGACGGAAAAACAGATTGTGCAGTTCGCTCTTATTGGTGGAGTCCAGGCTTCCACTTGGTTCATCAGCCAAAACCACCGCCGGATTATTAATCAAAGCACGAGCTACCGCCACACGCTGGCACTCTCCGCCACTCATTTGGGCTGGTTTGTGATTTTTGCGTTCGCAGAGGCCGAGTCGCTCCAGTAACTTACAGGCACGCACTTCGGCTTCGGCCTTGCCAATACCCGCAATAAATGCCGGTATCATCACATTTTCCAATGCTGTGAATTCCGGCAAAAGTCGGTGCGCCTGAAATACAAATCCCAAACGAGTATTGCGCACACGGCTCTGCGCAGCTGCACTCAGCGAGGTAACCGACCGACCATCTATATACACTTCGCCTCCTTTGTCGGGTTGCTCCAGCGTACCCATGATTTGCAGCAAAGTACTTTTGCCGGCACCACTGGCTCCCACAATGGAAATCACGGTGCCCTCTTGCACCGTAAGGTCAATGCCGCGCAAAACCTCCAGCTCTCCAAACGTTTTGCAAATCCCCCGGACGGATAGTATTTCTTTGCTCATAAATCTACTGTTAGGGTTTGAATGATGTAGGCCGCCATATGACAGCCGAAAATAGCCGGCAGATAAGATACCGTGCCGGCGGTAGAACGTTTGTTGCGTTCGCCCTGCACTTCTATAACGGCATGCGATGCCGGCTTTTCTGTGCTGTATATCACCGGAATGCCACGAGTGATACCTTCGGCGCGCAGCAAATGGCGCACGGCACGCGCCAGAGAGCAGGTATGCGTGTGGCTGATATCGTCGCATCGGATGGCCATAGAGTCTTTCTTGGCTCCGGCTCCCATGGCGCTGATTACCGGGATTTGTCTGCCATAACAAGTTGCCAAAAGGCTGATTTTGGGAGCCACACTATCAATGGCATCTGCCACAAAATCGTATTTTGCGGCATCCAACAATTCCCCAACACCCTCTGCCGTAATAAATTCGGGTATCATCGTCAGGCAGATTTCGGGATTGATTTGCAGCAACCGTTCCTGCCAGACTTCCGCTTTGGGGCGATGGATGGATGCGTGTGTGGCTATCAACTGCCGATTGATATTGGAGGGCTGTACCGTATCGGCATCCACTATGGTCATGCGCCCCACGCCGGAACGAGCTAACATTTCGACCACATAACCACCCACGCCCCCCAGTCCTACCACCAGCACATGAGCCTCCCGGAGTCGCTGCATGGCAGTCGAACCCAACAACAGTTCGGTACGTGAGCTCCATTCGGGTAGGGGATGGGAGGATGGGAGTGTCATCGGATATTCCTTTCGTTCAATGCTTGCTGATAGCGGCGTGCATTCGCCTTGTGTGTGGCATAATCGGCAGCAAAATTGTGGTGACCGGAAAAATCTTCCTTGGCACACATATACAAATAATCGTGATGCTCATAATGCAGCACATGCTCCATGGTGCTCTTCAAGGCCAAGCGGATGGGGGCAGGGGGCAGACCGGTCACATGATATGTATTGTATGGCGATGCCACCTGCAAATGCTCGTGCAGGATGCGGCGGATAGTGAAATCGCCCAAAGCGAACTTTACCGTGGGGTCTGCCTGTAACTTCATGCCCTTGTGCAGGCGGTTAATATAAAGGCCGGCTATGCGTGCATGCTCATCCTTCTGACCACTTTCCTCTTCCACAATGGAGGCCACGGTAGCCACTTGTACCGGTGTAAGTCCGATGGAGTCTGCCTGTGCACGTCGCTCCGCAGTCCAATAAGCATCGTAATAGCGTTTCATCATGGTTATTAACTCTTGCGGAGTAACTGTCCAAAGCACATGATAGGTATCGGGTAAGAAAAGGCAACGCATCGTTTCCGGAGTCATGCCTGCTCCGGCACATACGGCAGAATCTGCCAATATAGAAGCGAAAGCGGTGGAGTCGGGCATTAACCGATTGTGTAGCAAGCGCACCAGTTCTTCTTGAGTGCGAATATTATGGATAGTTAGTTTTATCGGTTCCTGACGCCCCACCATGATGGCATTCATCAGTTCCGAAGCGTGCGTGCCGGGAGTTACGGCATAACGTCCGGGGCGCATTCGTTCGGCAAAATGCTTGTATCGGGCTATGCTACGGAAAACGCGCGGATGGCGCATACCCACTTCGTGGTTCAGCTCTTGCACAAACTCTTCATATGTGGTTCTCGGCTTGATATAAACGTATTGAACTTGGTCGTTTTTTCCCACCGGAGAGAATACCCAATGCCACGCCACGATACCGGCAGCAGCTGCCGACAGCATCACGCAGAGCAAAACGATACCTGCGATGTGGAGACTTTTTTTATTCTTTTTCATATTCTGATTAGCGCAAGTCCACAATTTCGGCTTCCGGATAATCTTTTGCATTCAACCGGAAAAAGTCTGCCGATACAGGGGCTGACAATGGGAGAATTTTTTGGATGGCAATATCGATGCGCGAACCGTCTTTAGCAAATACTTGCACCTGATTGGGCAAACCGGTCTGTGCCGAAAAAGCGATAATCAGATAAGAGAGCGTACCCGGCTTAACGGGTGTGAAGCGCAACGTGGGGGTAACATTCGATTTCTTTTCAAACGTGATACGATAGTTTTTGCTATCGCCAACAAATCCCAACGGATTGATTTGTGTCAGCTCTTCGGCTGTGGGATGCGAAAGCGTAAGTGTATGCTCATCTCCATCGTAATACGAAAGCAAGGGAGCCGTATAAGCTGCCGTAATCTGCCCGAAGTTCAGGTGAAAGCGGTCTCCCAGAACCTTCAATGTGCCGAGCGTCACAAACACATCTCGTGAGCCTTTGACATAAGTCTTGCTGGTAAATGAGGTTTCCACCCCCCTCTCCAATGCCAAGGCGGTGCGAGCACGGCGGAGCACATCTGCCGGCGATTGTGCCACTGCGGTGGATGCCGACAACAAAAATAAGAGTATGTATAATACGGATTTACAACGATTCATAAAGGTTTGTTTATTTACAGAAAACATTATCCGACCGTCAATGAAGCATAGACAGCAAATGCTCCAAAGCGTCCTCGCCGGGCACCAATACTTCGCGGGGCTTGCTGCCATCTTGTGCCGATACTATGCCGGCAGCCTCCAATTGATCCATCAGACGACCGGCACGGTTATATCCAATATTGAAGCGACGCTGGATATTGCTGGTGCTACCGATTTGACTGGAAACCACCATGCGAGCCACCTCCTCAAAAAGGGCATCTTTTTCATTCGGATTGAAAGATTTGACATGCTCATCACCCTCGGCAATATATTCGGGCAGATCATATGGGCATCCGAAGCTCTCTTGGCGTTCGATGCTTTCCACCACATCCTCGCTCTCCGGTGTATCCACGAAAGCGCATTGCAGGCGCAGCATGTCTTTACCCTGATAAAAGAGCATATCCCCACGACCTATCAACTGATTGGCTCCCGTAGAGTCCAAAATCACACGCGAGTCTATCTGACTGAAGACCTTGAAGGCAATGCGTGCCGGGAAATTGGCCTTGATAACGCCGGTGATGATGTCGGACGACGGACGCTGCGTGGCAATGACCATATGGATGCCGGCGGCACGTGCCTTTTGGGCAATGCGGGTAATGGGTGTTTCTGCCTCCTTACCGTTGGTATTCATAATCAGGTCTGCATATTCATCCACAATCAACACGATATACGGCATGAAATCATGACCGTCCAGACGTGACAGCTTGCCCGCCATTACCATTTCATTATAGTCTTTGATATTGCGCACCCGGGCATCGGTTAGCTTACGGTAGCGGTTGTCCATCTCAATGCAGAGCGAATTGAGCGTGGGTACCACCTTGGTCATGTCCGTAATGATGGGGTGCTCCACATCGGGCAACTTGGCCAAATAGTGATTGCACAGACCTTCATAGACGGTAAACTCCAACATCTTAGGGTCCACCAATACGAATTTCAATTCTTCCGGACGCTTGCTGTATAGCAGCGAAGTTATCAGCGCATTCAAGCCCACACTCTTACCCTGACCCGTGGCACCGGCTATTAGCAGGTGAGGCATCTTGGCCAGGTCAAAAATAAACGGCTCGTTGGTAATGGTTTTGCCAATGGCCACCGGCAGAGACATTTTCTCTTTGGCCTCTTCATATCGCTTGGAACCAAGTACCGAACGCATTGATACTGTTTGAGGATTGGAATTGGGCACTTCTATACCGATGGTGCCTTTGCCCGGCATGGGAGCAATGATGCGCACACCTTCACTCTTGAGGCTCATGGCTATATCGTCTTCCATGGCACGGATGCGCGAAATCTTGATACCCGCATCCGGCACCACCTCATAAAGAGTTACTGTGGGGCCGATGGTGGCTTTGTGAAACGAAACTCCCAGCTTGAAGCTGTCTAACGTGGAGATGATTTTTTCGCGATTTTGTTCGATTTCAGACATATTGTGCTCCAAGCCCGATTCGTATGTGCGTAGCAAGTCCAGCGAAGGGAAGTGGAAGTGTGCCAGACGCACACCTGGCCCCACGTGTGTGCGAGCAATAGACTGTATATCTGCCATTTCCGTTTCCGGAGCAATCTCCACTTGTGTGGGTTTGATGGGGTCATGCTTCGATGCCGAAAGCGGCGTAACCGGGGTGAAATCATCATCGTCCACATCGGCGGCATTATCGTCCGCATCATCTTGGGCAGACGGATTTTCTTCTTCAGCATCGTCTTCGCCACTATCAATGTAATTACCGGGGGTCGGCTCATCGGTCTCCGAATGGTCTTCCTTATTTTTGAAACGTGGTTTGCCGATCCATTTCAGCCCAAAAAGATTACGGAAAAAGTTGATGGCCTCGCCTTTCGTGACCACGGCAATGATTATCAGCAAGGCCAAGAGTAGGAGCACAAAACCGACATTGCCCACACTGCGCGTAAGCCAATTGACCCATTCGCTGCCATGCAGACCGCCCCACAGCAGGAAGCTGTCGCCGCCCACCAGTGTGCTCTGAATCCAGCCCAGCAGAAGTGACGTCCACACCATGGCGGCAGAGCAAAAGAGGAAACGCTTGAGCCACGAAATCCGCTTGACTACACCCATCAGCTTTAATCCTAATGAAAACGTGTATATCAGCAGGAAGAGAATGCCGTAGCCGAATAAGCCGTTAAAGAGGAACTCACTCGCCGCCACTCCTCTGGGGCCGCAGATATTTTCCACCTGAATGCGCCCTATCATGATGTCTTCCCACGGTGCACCCATCACCACGCTTTGGTCTTGGTCTCCCGTGAATAGGAAAGAAATCAAAGCCACCGATACATACAAAGAAAGGAAAGTGAGCACCACCCCGAAGATGAAACCCAACCTGTCCTTGCCGAAGGAATGAGAAACCGCCCCCCGAACCGATTGCCAACACCGGGCAGGCGATAGCGGTTTGTGCTTGGCGGAAGAGCGTGCAGATGTATTACCGGATTTGCCGCCGGAGCGGTTTGTATTTCGTTTTTGAGTTGCCATTATAT
>CAMFNC010000075.1 GCA_945965245.1 uncultured Porphyromonas sp.
AATTGTTTTCATTTTATGTATAAAATGCGCGCAATTTATATATAAACCAAATTCATTTTATACATAAAATTTTCAGCTCCTTCCGAAGCCGCATGCACAGCCATATCAGACCACATTCATGCTCCAAGGGTAAATGCAGAATATGCCACCAATCGGACTGACAATTTGTCGCATTGCGATCTTTGGCACAACCTTTGCCTTATCATAAGCGTAACGCACTCCGAAAGAGGTGCACAACAATGACAAACAAATAAATAAATAAACAAGAATACAATTATGGGAAAGATTATTGGAATCGACTTAGGTACCACCAACTCATGTGTGGCGGTCCTCGAAGGTAACGAACCTATCGTTATTGCAAACAGCGAAGGCAAACGCACCACCCCCTCGGTGGTTGCCTTTGTGGATGGTGGCGAACGCAAAGTGGGCGACCCCGCCAAGCGTCAGGCCATCACCAACCCCACGAAAACGATTTACTCCATCAAACGTTTCATGGGTGAATCATTCGACCAAGTGTCCAAAGAAATCGAACGCATGCCGTTCAAAATCGCACGTGGCGATGGCAATACGCCTCGCGTGGATATCGATGGTCGCCTCTATACACCGCAGGAAATCTCGGCCATGATTCTTCAGAAAATGAAGAAAACGGCAGAAGATTACCTCGGTCAGGAAGTCACGGACGCCGTGATTACGGTGCCGGCATACTTCAACGATGCCCAACGCCAAGCTACCAAAGAAGCTGGCGAAATTGCTGGTCTGAAAGTGCGCCGTATTGTAAATGAACCCACAGCTGCTTCACTGGCCTATGGTCTGGACAAGGCTAATAAAGACATGAAGATTGCCGTATTCGACCTCGGTGGTGGTACGTTCGATATCTCCATCCTCGAATTGGGTGATGGTGTATTTGAGGTAAAATCCACCAACGGCGATACGCACCTTGGCGGTGACGACTTCGACCATGTGATTATTGATTGGCTGGCGGAGGAATTCCTTTCCGATGAAGGCGTGGATTTGCGCAAAGACCCGATGGCCATGCAGCGTCTGAAAGAAGCTGCCGAAAAGGCTAAAATCGAACTTAGCAGCACCAACTCCACCGAAATTAATCTGCCCTACATTATGCCCGTAAACGGTGTGCCCAAGCACTTGGTTAAAACCTTGTCTCGCGCCAAGTTCGAGCAGTTGGCAGACCGTTTAATTCAAGCCTGCGTAGCTCCGTGCGAAACAGCCATGCGTGATGCTGGTCTGAACAAGAGCGAAATCGACGAAGTAATCTTGGTGGGTGGTTCTACTCGTATTCCTGCCGTTCAGGAAATCGTGGAACGCATCTTCGGCAAAGCTCCTTCAAAAGGTGTAAACCCCGATGAAGTCGTGGCCGTGGGTGCCGCCATCCAAGGAGGGGTATTGACCGGCGAAATCAAAGACGTACTCTTATTGGACGTTACGCCGCTTTCACTCGGTATCGAAACCATGGGCGGTGTAATGACTCGTCTGATTGACGCCAATACCACCATCCCCACCAAGAAGAGCGAAGTATTCACCACCGCCGTGGACAATCAGCCTTCTGTGGAAATCCACGTATTGCAGGGCGAACGCTCTTTGGCCAAAGACAATAAGAGCATCGGACGCTTCAATCTCGATGGCATTGCTCCTGCACCGCGTCAGGTACCGCAGATTGAGGTAACATTCGACATCGACGCCAACGGTATTCTGAACGTAACCGCAGTGGACAAGGCTACCGGTAAGCAGCAGAATATCCGCATCGAAGCCAGCAGCGGTCTGAGCGACGACGAAATCAAGCGTATGAAAGCCGAAGCCGAGGCCAATGCCGATGCCGACAAGAAAGAAAAGGAACGCATCGACAAGCTGAATCAAGCCGACAGCATGATTTTCCAAACCGAAAAACAGCTGAAAGATTTGGGCGACAAACTGCCTGCCGATAAGAAAGCACCCATCGAAGCCGCATTGGAAAAACTGAAAACGGCTCACAAAGCGCAAGACATTGCAGGTATTGACGCTGCCATGGCAGAATTGAACCAAGTATTCCACGCTGCCAGCGAAGAGATGTATAAGAATGCCGGCGCACAGGGAGCGCAAGCACAGCCAGACACTTCTAATTTCACAGGTGGAAATGCCGGAGCCAATGATGGTGGCAACAAAACTCAAGACGTCACCGACGCCGACTTTGAAGAAGTGAAATAATTCCGCTCACAAACGAGCATTCAATCAATCGCAGTAAGTGGTTAATTTACTGCGATTTTTATTTAGCAAGGATTGTTTTTGCTTTTATACAACAATATTTATCATATTTGCAAATAGCCATTCTTGATGGGAAAATATGAAGGAAAAACATAAGAAATCCATTCGTTTCTTCAACGACCGTGAAGTTAGGGCTGTATGAGATGAGGAACACAATAAGTGGTGCTTCTCTATACTTGATATCATTGCAGCAATCAACGAGCAAGAGGATTGCCAAAAGACAAGAAACTATTGGAAATATCTCAAAACAAAGTTGAAGAAGGAGAATAGCGAACCGGTTAGTGCCCTAACCAGTTCAAATTGCAAACCCCAGATGGGAAGCAACGTTTGACTGATATGTTTATGAAAGGTATTGATTATTCGTTCTATTATGAACAAAATGATTAATTCATAAGCAACAATCCCAATAGACAATAACACTATCGAATTATATAACGGATATTTATGAATCAAGAAGTAATCAAGAAACTGGGCATCGATAAATTATCTGCCAAGGCTATTCTGAACCTACCCACAGATATAATGGATTTTGATGGTTTGGACTTTGATACGGCTCTCATTCGACAGAAATACGATCTTGTGTTTTCATTTGTTTTTTCTCTTGACGAATTCAAAGAACGGCTTATAACATATATCCAAGAACATCGGCTGACGGACAACGGCGTCCTCTATTTTGCCTACCCCAAAAAGGGCAATAAACGATACGATGCTTATATCGGGCGTGACGATATTCTGCCGGCTTTTGAAATAGATGAAGAGGGATATGTTTTCCGTTCATCAGTCAAGTTTAATAAAATGGTTTCGTTGAACAATGTTTTTACCATCATCGGACTGAAGAATGTGAAACGTAAAAGCAGAAAGTCTTCACAACCAAGTCAATGCGTGGCAGACTATGCAGAACGAATACCCGAAATAGAAGCATACTTCCACAATAATCCGGACGTTCTCAATCTTTTCCGCAAACTCACTCCGGGGTACCAAAAAGGATGGGCATGCTATGTATTGGGAGTAAAAACAGAAGTCACCAGACTAAAAAGATTTATCGAAATGGAGTCCATTCTTCGTCAAGGTTATAAATCCATTGACCTTTATCGCCAAAACAAAAAATAACTTCTCTGCACCTTAATGCAAATAGTATTCCCAAACGCATCGGGATATTTATCCTGAATGGGGCTCCAAGTATTGAGCTTCAATTCCTCGGCAGAAATCTGAACAGACTGCCCCGGCGTCAGTCTCCGATTATCCATTTCAGACAAAGTGACCAACGTTATGGGCTATTTCCCATCATTAATCCATATCTCATTCTCGTATTCATAAGTTCGGATTTTTGATGATTCGAAAAAAGGCTGAATCCACCACGGACTCAGCCCTTCTTTATGTATTTTCCGTATGAGATTACTGCATGGAATAGAGCGTGCTTATAGATTCGTGATTGCAAACGCGACGAATGGCTTCAGCAAACAAATCCGCAACAGAAAGCACGTGAATTTTAGAGCTGGTACGCTTCAGCGGAATAGAGTCTGTAAAGAGCATTTCGGTCAAGGCACTGGCTTCGATACGTTCGATGGCCGGATTACTCAGTACCGGGTGAGTGGCCATGGCGCAAACACTTTTGGCTCCATTTTCGAGCATCAGATTAGCAGCCTTAGTAATGGTGCCGGCTGTATCCACAATATCATCTACCAACAGCACATCACGACCTTCCACATCACCGATGATGCGCATTTCTGCCACTTCGTTAGCACGGATGCGACTCTTGTGACAAATCACCATGGGCACACCCAAATGTTTGGCATAGCTATTGGCACGCTTTGTACCGCCCACGTCGGGAGTGGCAATGGTGAGTGTATCCATGCTGTATGTCTTTTCGATGTAATCAAGGAAGATGGATGAACCGTAAAGGTGATCCACCGGCACATTAAAGAAGCCTTGGATTTGGTCGGCGTGTAAGTCCATGGTAATCAAGCGGGTAATCCCTGCACTGCCCAACATATCGGCAATCAGTTTGGCTCCGATGGAAACACGTGGTTTGTCTTTGCGGTCTTGACGAGCCCATCCGAAATATGGGATAACGGCTGTGATGTAGTGAGCAGAAGCGCGCTTGGCGGCATCTATCATCAGCAGCAGTTCCATAATATTATCGGCATTGGGAATAGTGGATTGCACCAGAAAGATATCCTTGCCACGAATACTCTCTTCGTAGAAAACAGAGAATTCGCCATCGGCAAAGTGTTCGGTGGTCATGCGTCCCAAAGGACAACCCAGACTTGCGCAGATTTTCTCTGCCAGAGGTCGTGAAGATTCGCCGGCGAATACGGCGAAATTGTCACAATTTGTTGTAGTCATATCGATTGTAAGATTAGCTTATGCGCTGTTTCGAAGTGTGGGTCCATCGCCAAATGCCTCGGATGCGACACTTGCACCGCAAAGGTAGAATTTATTCCTGTAAAATGAACCTGATAATGCGAATGTTATGTGCATCCATGCGAATTTGATATGGAGCGTAGGGAGTGAGTGCGACCACAGACCCCTCATTCGAGAAAAGGTCAGTTTGCCTCAGAGGCACATTCACTGGCATGCACACGGCTTCAAAAAATTCCGGTGGGAAATAAATGCCGATGAGTAACTCAGCAGCGGAATAATTGGCCGCTACCAACAGCCACTCACCCGAGCAATGGCGCACAAAGAGATGCACACGGTCGGTAATGCCCTGCGACCGCTCTTTTTGAGCAAACATCAAATCATAATAGCCACCCTCAGAAACCGTCCGCTCCCGATGCGCCACGCCAAGCAACCGTCTGTAGAAATCGTGCAATCTCTTTTCCTCATCAGTCAATCGGTCGGGATATCGTCGCCATTTATCCAAATGCCAATAATCAAAAATGGTGGTGCGTCCGTCGCAACCGCTGAACCCCTCAGTATCCATGCCACGCTCACCCAACGTTTGGGCAAAATAAATCATCAAAGGGCCGGAGCCATTCAGCGCAATGTATGCCATGGCCGGACGTGCCGCAAAAGCATCGCCACAGAAAAAATCCGAAGCTACACGCTGTTCGTCATGATTTTCCAAAAACGAAATCATTCGCTCATGCAATCCTTCATTTATATAACGGGCATCGCCGATGCTATACGCGGGCGCATGATGGCAGAGCACCCGGCGCAGCGTGTCGTATGTGGCGGTCTTGTCGTAGAGATAATCAAAACCGGCTTCCACATAAGCCCGATAAGCCGAAGGTTGATAGATTTCCGCAATGAACACTACATCGGGATGCCGAGCCTTGACCTGCGGTATAGCCCACTGCCAAAAAGCCGGCGGCACCATTTCCACCATATCGCATCGGAAGCCATCCACACCCCGCGCCGACCAATAGCACAAGATTTCCAACATCCGATGCCATGTATTCGGAATAGGTTGGAAATACATTTGCCCTCCACCAAGGTAATCCACACCATAATTCAGTTTGACAGCTTCATACCAATCATCGCCGCTCACCTTTGCCCGAAAACAATCATTGCCCGTGGCGAGTGCCGGTAGTTCATACCAACCATGGTTATCGTTTGGCAATTGCAGGGCCTCACCGGGAAAGTAATAGAAATTATTTTGCGGAGAGAATGCTCGCCTGGTATCATCATCTGCCCCCAGCTCCGGAATGTCCTTCGGGCGCACATCCGAACGATAGCATCGTGCCACATGGTTGGGGATAAAATCCATCACAAATCGCATTCCAGCATCATGCACCCGATGCACCAAGGCCTCAAACTCCTTCATCCGATTGGCCGGGCAACATGCCAAATCAGGGTCGATATCAAAATAGTCCCGCACGGCATACGGCGAACCGGCACGCCCTTTCACAATGCACTGCGGATTGGCCTCCACACCGATTTCGGGATAAGGTGTGGTGGAGGCGTGCTCTATCAAGCCAATGAACCAAACATGCGTAAAGCCCATTCGGCGAATTTCGTTCAGCAGCTCCGGAGTAAAATCCGCCATCTTACCGCATCCGTTCGTTCGGATGGAGCCACCGCGAATAAGTTCGGTGTCATCCCTGCCCATAAGGCGAGGCAACACCGAGTATATCAAAAGTTTACCATTCATCTTGTATCAGTGGCGCATCTTCATGGGCACACCAAAATACTTTTTATCGAAATCCCGAATACTATTATAGGTATATTGAGCATCCGGGAAGTTTATGTAACTATCAATAATAGCCGTAATCAAGAATTTATCATCGAACACTATCTTTTTACCCCCATCGGAACGAATGGTCAGGTAACTGCGAAAACCGGGAGAAGCTTTGATGTCGTCCCAATAAGCTACCGGAAAAGCTCCATACTCGCCATCCATCAAAATTTGTTTGACATGATAAGCTGAGCGCGGAACCCTATTCAAGATACCACGAATATTTGCTGTGGGGAAAAAGAGATTGGAGCTGTTCGGAGGCAACGTAGAAACTTCCGCATCGTATTGAATATCCCCCTGAGCAATCGCAGAAGACACAGATGAATCTATGCGACCATCGAGCCTAACCTTGGCTGTATTGCTTTGGTAAGATGCCATATTGCCATTGACCACCAAGCCGGATTCACGCCAATGGATATGAATCGGACTATCGGAATTATTGGTTACCAAAAGGGCAAAAGGCCGATAAGCGTGCGAGAATGAGTAAGAAACCTCCACATTTTCCTGTGAGCGAGTAATTTGAGTTTCCTGAACTTGCAGACCGGTATCACCATCCGGCTGCACTTGGGCAAAATAATACGACGGCATACATGCAACCAAAGCAATCATCAGGGTCACAAAAGCTAGACACTGGGATAGAATACGTACCATAACAAAGGTTTTTAGATTGTAATGAAATTATATCGAACGATTATTGTCATCACTACATATATTTACATATATTGTCATTAAATATAAGCATTAATTAGAATAATATCTCATTGATTATGAATAATATGTCTTTTTAGGATTGCCATGCCTCTTTTCATCCATGCACATGCTCTCCATGCAGGCCGTTTCCAAGATACGCTTGTACATTGCTTCAGATGGTGCTGAAATTTTATGCATAAAATGAAATTGATTTATGCATAAATTGTGCGCATTTTATATATAAAATGAAATCAATTTGTGTACAAAGTTTTCGGCACACCATACAGTGCGCCACGCATGAAACGTGCTTGCGCTGGTTTATATCTGAATCATGTTCGTTTTGTGGCTGCATCTCCGAATGGTTTTGGTTGCATTTCATTATCTTTGTGTATAGTATGAATCAGCAATATCCTTCCAGATTAATCGAAAACGCCGTGGAGCAATTCAGCTCGCTGCCCGGTGTGGGACGCAAGACGGCTCTACGCCTGAGTCTGCATCTGCTGTCACGTCCGGCAGAGCAAACTCACCGACTGGCAGAGGCGCTGTGCCACCTGCGTGACCGGGTGGTGTATTGTCGCTGCTGTCACAATATCAGCGATACGGAAATCTGCCCCATCTGTGCCAATCCCAACCGCGACCATACCACCCTCTGTGTGGTGCAGAATATCAATGATGTATTGGCCATTGAAAACACAGCGCAATACTTCGGTGTATATCATGTGCTGGGTGGGGTCATTTCGCCCATGGAGGGCATCGGCCCTCAAGATCTGCATATCGCAGAGTTGGAAGAGCGTGTGCACGGTGGTGAGATACGTGAAGTCATTCTGGCTCTTGGTACCACCATGGAGGGCGATACCACCAACTTCTATCTCTATCGCCGCCTGACGCCTCTGGGCGTGAAGGTCAGCACATTGGCACGTGGTGTGGCGGTGGGCGATGAAATAGAATATGCCGATGAAGTGACGCTTGGTCGTTCCATACTTAATCGAATCGACTTCGAGCAATCCATGAAATTATAATTCATCCCTTTTTACATTCCCCATGTCATCCTCTGCCCCCATTGACCCCCAAGCCCGAATTGCGGAGCTGCGAAATCTGCTGAACGAATATAATTATCGGTATTATGTGCTCAGCGAGCCTTCCATACCGGACCAGACATTCGATGATCTGATGAAAGAATTGGAGACTCTGGAGCAGGCTCATCCCGAATATTTAGCCCCCGATTCGCCCACACAGCGTGTGGGGGCAGACCGCACAGAGGGCTTCAGTCGCAGGGCGCACCGTGTGCCCATGCTTTCGCTGGCCAATACCTATAATTATGGTGAGGTGTCCGAATTTTATCGGCGAGTGCTTCAGGACTTGGGCAGGGAGGATGTGGACGTGATGGCCGAATTGAAATTCGATGGCCTTTCCATTTCTTTAATTTATGAAAACGGTGTACTGACGGATGCCGTTACCCGTGGTGATGGCACTATGGGCGATGTGGTTACGTCCAATGTGCGCACCATCCGCAGCATACCCTTGCGTCTGCGCGGAGCGGATTTCCCGTCCTATCTGGAGGTGCGTGGCGAGGTATTGCTGCCGTTTGCCGAGTTTGAGCGTATTAATGCCGAACGGGAGGAACGGGATGAACCACCGTTTGCCAATCCGCGCAATGCTGCCTCTGGCACGCTCAAGCAACTGGACCCCAAAGTGGCGGCCGAACGGCGGTTGGATGCCTATTTCTATCACGTGCCGGCGGATGAAGGATTGCCCTCCACGCACAGCGAGCGATTGGCTGCTCTTCGGCGTTGGGGCTTCAAGGTTTCTGACGCCATACGCCTCTGTCACACCCGACAGGAGGTTTTTGACTTTCTGGATGAATGGGAGCAGAAGCGTGCTCATCTGCCCGTGGCCACCGATGGTGTGGTGCTCAAGGTAAATGACATGGCTAGCCAAAAGCAATTAGGTTTTACAGCCAAAACGCCCCGATGGGCCATTGCCTATAAATATCAGGCAGAGCGTGCCCGCACCCGATTGTTGAGTGTGGACTTTCAGGTAGGGCGCACAGGAGCCGTTACACCGGTGGGCAATTTCGAGCCGGTATTGCTCAGCGGAACGCTGGTCAAGCGTGCATCCCTGCACAATGCGGACTTTATTAGTGAAATGGATTTGCATCAAGGGGATTATGTGTATGTGGAAAAAGGTGGTGAGATTATCCCCAAAGTGGTGGCAGTAGATACCCGATTTCGCAGTAGCGATGCCTTGCCAATAGTATTTGTTACCCATTGCCCCTCATGTGGCACGCCACTGGTGCACACCGAAGGCGAGGCCGCCTATTATTGTCCCAATAGTACCGATTGTGCACCTCGGCAGCAAGGCATTGTGGAGCATTTTTGTTCGCGCAAAGCTGCCAATATCAATATCGGCCCCGAAACCATTGATTTACTTTTCCGTCACGGATTGCTCCATCGTATTGATGATTTATATAAACTCCGCACCGAACAGTTGGTGCGGTTGCCTGGTATTCGTGAGCGTGCCGCCGAACGATTGCTGGAAAGTATCGAAGAATCGCGTCATCGACCTTTTGCCAAAATCCTATTCGGATTGGGTATTCGCTTCGTGGGCGAAACTGTGGCGCAGTCGCTGGCAGATGAGTTTGGCAGTATGGAAGCCTTGGCGAATGCCGATGCCATGCGGCTTATCCAAACGCCCGACATCGGAGAGAAAATTGCCGGCAGTGTGGTTGATTACTTTGCACAGGAGGCCAATCGTCGTCTCATAGCTTCGCTGGCAGAATTGGGGCTGAATTTGAAACAAGAGAGCAAAGCCTCCTCCGATCAGCAAACCCAAAGCCCGATAGCCGGCAAAACCATCGTTATCAGTGGCAAATTCGCCCACCATTCTCGCGAAGAATACAAAGCATTGATAGAACAATTGGGAGCAAAAAATGCCTCCGGAATATCAGGCAAAACCGATTTTGTATTGTCCGGAGATGATATGGGACCATCCAAACGACAGAAAGCCGAGCAACTGGGCGTAAAGTTGATGAGCGAAGAGGAGTTTTTGTCATTGATAACCACGGCTGCCGATGATGCCGCTCCGGCGGATATGCCATCCGTGCCAGAGGAGACATCGGGCAGCGATGCGAACATTATACCCACCAATTTATTTGATTGGGATTAACTTCGCCTCATACTTCAGAAAACAGAACTTCACAGTCC
>CAMFNC010000076.1 GCA_945965245.1 uncultured Porphyromonas sp.
TTATGCGACCTCTGAGGGTGCCAAAATTTATGTATAAAATGAATTTAATTTATGCATAAATTGCGCGCGGTTTATGCATAAAATAAAATCAAATTGTGTACAAAGTTTTTCCGCATGTCACATTCTCCTCTATTTTCAGCCTCAATACCACATGCTTTTATATCGAATTCAAGTAAAAAGAAATTCGTTTTATCTCCTAAGCGTGTCGGATATTAGGAGAATATCACTTATATTTGATAAGTAACTTTAATTGAAAATCATATTATGGAATCTCTCTCCGATTTACTCACTTGGCAATTTTGGTTGATTGCTGCCGTCATTCTTTTCATTTTGGAGATTTTTACCCCCGGCTTTTTGTTAGCATGTTTCGGCTTATCGGCCATTATCAGTGTATTGCCGGCAGCATTAGGACTCTCTCCCGGATGGTCTTTACTCACGTTTTCCATCTGTTCGGTTCTTTCGCTCTGGTTGCTCCGTCCGCTCGTTATCCGACTTTCTGCCCGCCCCGAAGTGCATACCAATGCCGATGCCCTTATCGGCAAGGAAGTACGTGTGGTGGAAGCCATTGATGCCACACAAAATACCGGCACGGTAAAAGTGGATGGAGAGGTGTGGACAGCCAAAAACCACGATGCCAACGATTATGCCGTGCTCGGCGAAGGTACCTTGGTGCGCATTTGCAAGCGGAAAGGACTGATACTCTATGTGGAACGAATTATTTAATTATTAAAGCTATAAAAATATGAACTCCATGATTATTGTTTTGGCTATTGTAGCCATCTTAGCCATTACCATTGTATCCAAGGGGCTGCGCATTGTGCAGCAGTCACAAACCGTTATTATAGAGCGACTTGGTAAGTATTATCGCACGCTCAATTCCGGTATAAATATCATTATCCCGTTTATTGACCGTCCGCGTTCCATTCGCTGGCGATATAACATATCGGGAGCCAATGGCGAAACGTATGTACGCTTTACGGAAATAACTCGCATTGACCTGCGCGAAACCGTCTATGATTTCTCACGCCAGAGTGTGATTACCCGTGACAATGTGGTTACGGAAATCAATGCAATCCTCTATTTCCAAATCGTGGACCCAATCTCTGCCGTATATGAAATCTCCAACCTGCCCGATGCTATCGAAAAGCTCACACAGACCAGCTTGCGTAACGTAATCGGCGAAATGGATTTGGATCAGACTCTTACCAGCCGCGATACTATCAATAATAAGTTGCGAGCTATTTTGGACGAGGCCACCAATAAGTGGGGTGTCAAGGTTAATCGTGTAGAATTGCAAGACATCAATCCACCTCGTGATATTCGCGATGCCATGGAAAAACAGATGCGCGCCGAACGCGACAAGCGTGCTCAAATCCTCCAGGCCGAAGGTCAGAAAGAAGCTCTTATCCGCGAGTCTGAGGGTAGAATGCAGGAGTCTATCAACCATGCCGAGGGTGAACGTCAGGCGCAGGTATTGCATGCCAAAGCACAAGCCGAAGCTAAGATTTTGGTGGCACAAGCCGAAGCCAAAGCTATCGAAGAAATAGCCATAGCGGTCAAAGATACCGGAGCCAGCCCCACACAGTATTTGGTGGCTATGCGCTATCTGCAATCTCTGGAAGCCATGACCGATGGCAAAGACAATAAGACGGTATTTATGCCTTATGAGGCCACCGGTATTTTAAGTTCTTTGGGCGGTATCAAAGAAATTTCCAACGTAATCAAGGGAAACTGATTTCCCGTTTTTACGTGAAATCGATATGAGAATTGGGTGTGCTTCAGAGGGTTAAACCCCTCCGGCGGGGTGGTATCGCGTAGTAATAATGTGGTTCGTGATGTTTGCGCCACATACCACCTCCGTCACATTTCGCCCTTCGTGCTTCATGTGCCACCTCCTCGAAAGAAGGAATTTGCTTACGCATGAAACTTGCTTATGCCCGTTCGCTTAAGTCGAACTTGCGTTAATTTACATCGGCCCCATGCAGCCACTGAACTGCGTGGGGCTTTTTATCGGATTGATAATGATACCGCAAACAGACTTTTCCCTTCCGCTGATAACTTATCAGGATTTTTGGACTGCATGGGGGCGTCGATCCTATGCTTTCAGCACCACCCGACATGGTGGTTGCAGTGTGGGAAATTACGCCACTCTCAATTGCACCTCATACACCGGCGATAATCCGGCACACGTGGCGCAGAACCTCCTTACGCTTGGGTGTCATCTTCCTTGCTCGCCTTGTAGCTTTGTTATTCCCACACAAACGCATGGCATAGATTGTAGGACAATAGAAGATGATTTTGGGCAGTTGTCCCCCTCCGAACAGAAAAAAGCTTTGCAGGGTGTGGATGCGCTGATTACAGCCCTGCCAGAAGTTTGTCTTTGCATCTCCACTGCTGACTGCATTCCCATCCTTTTATATGATTTTCATCATCATGCCATCGGTGTGGCTCATGCCGGATGGCGTGGCACAGTAAGTAGAATTATAAGCCATACCTTACGTCAGATGCAGCATACATGGGGCACATCCGGCAGTGATGTGGCAGCAGTCATAGGGCCGGGTATATCTTTGGAGGCCTTTGAAATTGGCATGGAGGTTTACGAGGTTTTCGAACAGGCGGATTTCTGTATGAAACAAATATCCCGATGGCACCCCGATAAACAGAAATACCACATAGACCTTCCGGAAGCCAATCGGCAGCAACTTCTTGACTTCGGTATACCGAACGACCACATATATATGAGTGGTATCTGCACCCATACGCAGCACCGGGATTTCTTTTCCGCTCGCCGTCTGGGTATCTGCTCCGGGCGCATCCTTTCGGGTATCATGCTCCTGCCGTAGCTTAGCCGGCCATAAAAGGAAAGATCTTTGTGAGTAAATTATAATAAGGAGGGTGAAATCAAAAAAAAATCGTACATTTGCAGCCGTTATTTAACTAACTCATAATAATTAAACGACAATGAACAATTACGAAACCGTTTTCATTTTAACTCCCGTTTTGTCTGAACCTCAGATGAAGGAAGCGGTAGAAAAGTTCACAGACCTCCTCCGCAAAGAAGGTGCTGAAATTGTGAACGAAGAAAATTGGGGTCTCAAGAAATTGGCCTATCCCATTGATAAGAAATCTACCGGTTTCTATCACTTTGTTGAGTTCAAGGCAGAACCCTCTGTGATTGCTACGCTCGAAACGAACTATCGTCGTGACGAACGCATTATCCGCTTCTTGACCTTCCGTCAGGATAAATTTGCTGCCGAATATGCAGCCAAAAGAAGAGGTCTGAAACAACAGTCTAACAACGAACAGAACTAACAACAATGGTACAGAAATCAGAAATCCGCTACTTGACTCCGCTGTCTGTAGATAGCAAAAAGAAAAAATACTGCCGCTTCAAAAAAGCCGGTATCAAGTATATTGATTACAAAGACCCTGAATTTTTGAAGAAGTTCCTCAACGAGCAAGGTAAAATCCTGCCTCGTCGTATCACCGGTACTTCACTCAAATTCCAACGTCGTGTAGCTCAAGCCGTTAAACGTGCTCGTCACTTGGCTTTGCTGCCCTTCGTAACAGACAACATGAAATAATTTAACCTAAGGAGAGACAGAATATGCAAGTTATTTTGAAAGAAGACATCATCAATCTTGGTTATAAAGATGATATTGTCACTGTAAAAGACGGTTATGGCCGCAACTTTCTAATCCCCCAAGGTAAAGCCGTTATCGCTACGGAATCCGCCAAGAAAGTATTGGCAGAAAATCTGAAGCAACGTGCTCATAAGATTGCCGAAATCAAACGTCAGGCCGAAGCTAAAGCTGCCGAAATGAACGGCATTAGCTTGGAAATCGTGGCCAAGACCAGCTCTACCGGTACAATCTTTGGCTCTGTGTCCAACATCCAGATTGCCGAAGAATTGGCTAAGAAAGGCTTCGAAATCGATCGTAAGGTTATTGTGGTCAAAGGGACTGTAAAGGAAGTGGGCGAATATATGGCTCACGTTCGTCTGCACAAGGACGTAACCGTGGATGTTCCTTTCAAGGTTATTTCTGAAAATGTTCAGGAAGTAAACCAAGCACCCGTGGCAGAAGAAGCTCCTGCCGCAGAAGAAGTAAAAGCAGAATCAGCCGAATAAGTCGCATTCTACTAATTTATAACCGAGAGGCTGTGTCGAAAATTTTTGTTTCGGCGCAGCCTCTTGATTTGTAAGCCTTCCTCATGCTTCGGTTCACTTTGCAATTATATATGTCCTCTATACAAATAATTACTATCTTCGCATAAAGAACCGACCGCGCGTCGTTCGAATCGGAATAAAGCCCTTATATGCCTTCATTTGATTCTTATAACAATATATCAACCGAACCAGAAGATGATGCTCTGTCTTCCGATTCGGCATCATCGTTTTCTTCCCGGAAGCCACAGACGGAGCATTCGATACCAGTCCGGGAAGAAGACCGTTATTGGGAAGAATTGTCGGATGTTTATGGAGATTTAGATGATGAGCCGGATACTGATCTGTTTGAACAACCGGATGAAGCAGATGAACCGAAAGAAATCGGCTGTCTTGGAGAGGAGGTTTCGGAGGAAGAAGAGCACTCTTGGGATGAAATGAACACCGAACCCAATTATTCGGAAGAACCAGAAGTAATCTCAGCATTACATCAGGAGGATTGGACGGCAGAGGAGGAAAGTGATTCGGAAGAAACGCCGGAAAATGTGATTGCGGAGGAGATTCCGTCCACAGAAATGCCGCATGATGAGGAGGCAGACCTGAAAAACAGGAAAATAAACCCTGCTTCGGTTTGGCGTCTTTTAGGTGAAGGGGTGGCCAATAAAGCTTGGTTTCAAAAAAATCTGGCTTTGTTATTGTTAATAGGCGGTTTATTCTTTTTCAATATTTACAGACGCTATCAGTTTATCAATCAAATCAAGGAGATAGACCGACTGGAAAAGGTGCTCCAAGATATTCGATTTAGAGCACTTTTCAAATCAAGCGAGGTGACCTCTACCAGTCAGAAACTGAATATTGAACGTGCTGTGCAGCGCGAAGGTCTTGGATTGGAGCCTTCGGAGCAACCTCCGTATGTTATTTACAGCGGCCCTATGCCGCAAGAAGATGAGCAATAAGCCCATGGAATCCTATAATAACCATCAGAAAACTCCTAAAAGAAAATGGACTCCGGTGAAGCGGTTTCGCCTTACCATAGCTGTATTGGCTTTGCTGATGTTGGCCATTTTTTTTAAAATTCTGTATGTTATGGTTGTAGAGGGTGATCGATGGCGCGAAATCGGTTCACGCCTGAACCCGCCCGAATTGGTGGTGGTAAATCCCATCCGAGGCAGTATATACGATGAGCGCGAGCGCTTGGTAGCGGTTACAGCTCCTTACTACCGATTGTTTTTCGATTTCAAGGCTCCGGCATTCACCGAAATTCCACGTGACAGTATGAGGATGATGTTGGATTCGTTGGCCACGGTAATTAGTGAAAAGTATGCTCAATCTGCCCATCCGGTCAAAAAATCTGATTTGCTACGTCAGTGGCAGCAGGGTATCAATAAGCGTAGTCGCTATTGGCCGGTATATCGCTACAATGTTTCTTATTTGGAAATGGAGGAAATGAGCGAGCATTTCCCATTGGCTCCGCATAAACGCGGAAACCGCACGGTGCCAAGTCCTTTTAAGCGTTTTATCAATAAGCAAGAACAGAGTAGCCGCATGAATCCTTTTGGCTCTTTGGCTATGCGAACCATCGGTCGTGTATATGGTGAGAAAGAAGAAGGGCTATCCAAGGCTCGTAATGGTTTGGAATTGGCATACGACTCGTTGCTTAGAGGCAAGACGGGGCAGGCGATTCGTACCTATAACGGTGGTAAACGAAATCTCAATACGATAGAAGAGCCGGTAAGAGGCGCCGATGTGTACGCCACCATCAATATGGATGTGCAGAGTATTGTGGAAGAAGTTTTGCGTCGCCGACTTATAGACGTGGACGCCGGTAGCGGTACATGTGTGTTGATGGAGGTACAGACCGGTAAGATATTGGCCATCAGCAACCTCGGTAGGCAATCCGAAGGGGTGTATGCCGAAACTATGAACTATGCTTTGCAAGATATGTCGGAGCCGGGTTCTACTTTCAAGACGGCAAGTCTGCTCGTGGCACTGAATGATGGGACAATCACTCCGGAAAGTTTGGTGGAAAGAGGCAACGGACTTTGGAAGGTGGGAGGCCGAACAGTGCGTGACCATAATGCCAATAGAGGCGAAAGTGTTATTACCGCATCTCGAGCGTTAGAAACCTCTAGCAACGTGGGGATAGCCAAAATCATCTATAAGTACTATTCCGATAATCCCGATGATTATGTGCAGAAAATCCGCAATATGGGTTTTGGCTTGGATCTGAAACTCGAAATTCAGGGATATGAAAAAGCCCGGGTGCGTAAACGCTCGGACAATCCCAATCGCTGGTATGGCACCACTTTGGCATGGATGAGCTATGGATATGAAACACAGATACCGCCCATATACACCTTGGCTTTTTATAATGCCATTGCCAATAACGGCAAATATATGCGCCCGTATTTTGTCAATCGGGTGGTGGATGCCAAGGGAAATACCATTGTGGAGCACAAACCTACCGTATTAATTGATAGCATAGCTAATCCACAAGCTATTCGTGACATCCAAGAGATGCTTTATAATGTGGTGTGGAAAGGCACGGGTAAACCAGTGCAGTCGAATGTTGTTTCCGTCAGTGGCAAAACGGGTACGGCTCAGCTTGCCGGTGGTGGAGGGAAAGGCTATCATGCCGGTGCTACCCGATATCAAGTTTCGTTTGTGGGCTATTTTCCCAGCGAAAAGCCCAAATATACCTGCATTGCGGTGGTACGTGAGCCTAATCCGTCACGTGCTTATCCGGGTGGAGGTAATGTGACGGGGCCTATCGTGCGCGATATTGCCGAGCGATTGGTGGCATTGGAAAGTCCGCGAACCTTGGATTCTTTGGGACAACGTCATCATCCGCTGCCCCATCAGATTTCGCGTGGTTCATCTGAAGCCCTCAAGCAAACGCTTCGACAGCAACATATCCCTTACGTAGAAGAGTCATCAGCCAAAGACTCCAAATGGGTGAATGTATCGAGACAAGATAGGGAGGTAAAACTGAGTGCCATGCCGGTATATAAAGAAACGCTCATGCCCAATGTAGTAGGAATGTCACCGCGTGATGCCACATTGATTTTGTTGCGCCGGGGCTTGCGACCTCACATCATTGGTTATGGCAATGTGAAACAACAGGAACCCTCTGCCGGAAATCCCATCAAGCCGGGTATGACGGTGAAAATACGTTTAGATTATTCAGACGAATCTCAGATAAAAAATGACAAAAACACTTAAAGAAATTATCGAACGCCTCGAACCTATCAGCATTTTAGGTTCAGAGAATATAGACATTCACTTGATAACCACAGACTCTCGCCAAGTGCAGCATGGTAGTCTCTTTGCTGCTGTTCGGGGCACGAATGTAGATGGTCATTTATTCATAGACAAGGCCATTGCTGCCGGAGCTGTAGCTATTCTGACCGAAGAGGCTCCTGTCGCCCCTGTCAAGGATGTTTGCTATGTGATAGTGAAAAATACGCATGAGGCTGTGGGATTGGTGGCTTCGGCTTGGTATGATTATCCTTCGGAAAAAGTAAAATTGGTGGGAGTAACCGGTACCAACGGCAAAACGACCATTGCCACGCTGCTGCATGAATTATTCACTGCCGCTGGACATAAATGCGGTTTGTTAAGCACGGTGTGCAATAAAATCGGGCGTGTGGAAAGCCCCACCACGCATACTACGCCGGATCCGCTCTCTTTGCAGGAGTTGGTTTGGGAAATGGTGCGTGCGGAATGCCGGTACGTATTTATGGAAGTAAGTTCACATGCGGCAGATCAGAAACGCATTGCGGGTTTGGATTTCGATGGGGCTATTTTTACGAATCTCACGCGAGACCATCTCGATTATCATGGCACGGTACAGAATTACCTGAATGCTAAAAAAAGTTTCTTCGATGAATTGCCAGCAAAAGCTTTTGCCCTGACCAACAAGGATGACAAAAACGGCATGGTTATGCTGCAAAATACGCGTGCCCGCAAAGCTGCGTATGCCCGCAAGACCGATGCAGATTTCAAGGCTTCGGTGGAGGCTCGCTATGCCGATAGTACTGATTTGATATTGGATGGTAAACCCATTACCATTCGTTTGGTGGGCGATTTCAATGTGTATAATATCTTGGCTATTTATGGTGCCGCCCGTTTGTTGGGTATGGAGCGCGACGAGGCTTTGCTGCACCTCTCTAAGTTGACCCCCGTGAGCGGACGTTTTGAGGTATTGCCTTCGCCCGATGGTCGTTTTACCGCCATTGTGGATTATGCGCATACGCCCGATGCCATTACCAATGTGCTCGAAACCATTGCTCCACTGGTTCAGCGGGGAGGAGAAATTATCTGCGTATTGGGAGCCGGAGGAGATCGCGACCGTGGCAAGCGTCCGTTGATGGCACAAGCCGCTTGCGCTTTGGCCGGCAGGGTTATCCTCACCAGCGATAATCCGCGAAGTGAAGACCCTGAAACCATTATAGAAGAGATGAAAGCCGGGCTTACCCCTGATCAGCAAAATCGTGTGCTCTGTATCACCGACAGACGTGAGGCTATCCGCACAGCGTGCACGCTGGCACAGCAAAATGACTATGTGCTGATTGCCGGTAAGGGTCATGAAACATATCAAGAAATCAAAGGTGTACGTCACCATTTCGACGACCGAGAAGTTGTACGCAAATATTTCTCTACCATTCAATAATACTCATTAGGCATGCTCTATTATCTGGCAGATTTACTTTCCGAATGGAATTTCCCCGGTGCACGTCTTTTGCACTATGTTTCTTTTCGTGTGGCTATTGCCGTGATACTTTCGTTGTTGATTTCCACGGTGTATGGCCAAAGGATTATCCATAAGTTGCAGCGTTTGCAGATAGGCGAAACGATTCGTGATTTGGGTTTGGAAGGGCAGATGTCCAAAGCCGGTACCCCCACTATGGGAGGAGTGATTATTATCTTGGCTATACTGATACCTACGTTGCTTACGGCTCGTTTGGATAATGTATACGTATTGCTGATGATTATCACCACTGTGCTGATGGGATGTCTTGGTTTCATCGATGACTATATCAAGGTGTTTCGCAAGAACAAGAAAGGCTTGCCTGGAAAGTACAAAATTTGCGGTCAGATTGTTTTAGGGCTTATCGTGGGTATTACGCTCTTTATGAGTCCGGCAGTGGTAATCAAGCAAAACAGTGAAGTGGTGCACAATGGCACAGTGCAGGAGGTGCGTTTTGATAATACCGAAACCAAATCAACTAAAACAACCATTCCATTTCTTAAAAATAATAACTTGGATTATAGCAAGATCTTTCCTGTGGAGGGCGAAAGCGGCCGAATAATCGGGTTGCTTATTTTTGTGGGGATGACCGTTTTTATTGTGACCATGCTTTCCAACTGTGTCAATCTGACTGATGGTATCGACGGATTAGCCAGTGGTTCATCTGCCATTGTGGGAGTTGTGTTGGGTATATTTGCCTATGTATCTTCGCATATACAAATGGCTTCGTATCTCAATATTATGTTCATTCCCGGGGCAGAGGAATTGACCATCTTTGCGGCGGCGTTTGTGGGAGCCACGTTGGGTTTCATCTGGTATAACGGCTTCCCGGCACAAGTGTTTATGGGAGATACCGGCAGTCTAACTTTGGGTGGTATAATTGGTGTATTCTCCGTGATTATTCGCAAAGAACTGCTGTTGCCCATTCTCTGCGGTGTTTTCATAGTGGAGGGAATATCCGTGATTATGCAAGTGAGTTATTATAAATACACCAAAAAGAAGACCGGAACCGGGGTGCGAATCTTCAAGATGACGCCTTTGCATCATCATTTCCAAACGGAAGGAGGCAAAGCCACTGCCAGCTTGATTAAGCATCCGGTGGCTCCCATCCAGGAAAATAAAATCACAACCCGATTTCTCATCGTGGGGGTTATCTTGGCCGTGCTCACGGTGGTAACGCTCAAAATGCGATAAATACAGATATGTCACAACAGTTATATCACACCGTGATACTCGGTGCAGGTGAGAGTGGCGTGGGTGCAGCTCTGCTCTGTCAAAAGGAAAATTTAAGCGTATTCGTTTCAGATCGTGGCACCATTGCTCCCAAATATCGTGCCGAATTGGAGGCGCATCGTATCCCATTCGAGGAGGGTAAACATTCCGATGAATTGATACTTTCGGCTACTCAAATCGTTAAAAGTCCAGGCATCCCTCTTACTGCTCAATTGGTGGCTAAGGCTTTGGAAAAGCAAATCCCTGTCATTTCTGAAATAGAGTTGGCCGGCAGATACACTCGCTCTTTCATGATTGGTATTACCGGTAGCAACGGTAAAACCACTACTACGATGTGGCTTTACCATATTTTGAGCAGCGCCGGCTATGATGTGGGATTGGCAGGCAACGTGGGTTTCAGTCTAGCACGCCAGGTAGCGTATGAACCGCATGATTATTATGTTATCGAGTTGAGCAGTTTTCAGCTGGATAATATGTATGATTTCCGCTGCAATATTGCTCTCTTGCTCAATATCACGCCCGATCATTTGGATAGGTATGATCATAGTTTCGATTTGTATGCACAAGCCAAGATGCGTATTTTGCAAAATCAAACTGCCGATGATGCCGTTGTTTATTGGGGAGCAGACCCTTATATTTCGGCAGATATGCAGAAGCGCAATCATCCTGCCCATCAATTGGTTTTCCGTATTGAACCTAATCCGGAAGCAGCAGCCGAATGTCAAGCCGATGGTATCATACGTTGCAATTACAGGGAGCGTTGTTTCACCTATCCGGTGTCTGAATTAGCTCTGCCGGGACCTCATAACTTGCAGAATGCGATGGCGGCTATATTGGCAGCCTTAGCCGTCGGAGTACCTGATGAAATATTGCGCCAAGCTCTGCATGACTTTAAGAATGTACCACACCGCTTGGAGTATATTGCCACGGTAGATGATGTGCGATATATCAACGACTCCAAGGCTACCAACATCAACTCCACACAATACGCATTGCAGAGCATGAACACTCCTGTGGTACTGATACTGGGCGGAACGGACAAAGGCAATGACTATGCCGATATAGAAGATTTGGTGCTTCCTCGTGCGCGTGGACTGATATTTTTGGGTGTGGATAATGCCAAATTGCATCGTTCGTTTGATGGTAAAGTGTCTCAAATAGCTGATGCACGTAGCATGCATGAAGCCATTGCTCAAGCTCGTGCCATGGCACAAAAGGGGGATACGGTATTGTTATCGCCTGCTTGCGCCAGCTTCGACCTTTTCAAAAATTATGAAGACCGAGGTGACCAATTCCGCGTCGAGGTTCTTGCCCTGACATCCAAATAAACCCTCGGACAGACTGCTTATTTCGTCCATCAAAAATCAAAAGCCGTTTTTGTCACTCGCATTTGAGTGCAAAAACGGCTTTTATTTTGCTGTAAAGTCAGTAGGGGTGAGGATTATGCTGCCCAAAGTTTAGCCAACTCAATGATTACACGCACGGCGCGTTCCATCGTGGTGTAAGACACATACTCGAACTTGCCGTGGAAGTTTGCACCGCCCGTAAACAGGTTCGGGCAGGGCAATCCCATATAACTCAGCCGTGAACCGTCCGTACCACCTCGGATGGGCTTTACGTCCGGGGCTACACCCACCAGCTTCATGGCTTCGAGTGCGCGGTCGATGACTTCGGGGTGCGGCTCCAGCATTTCACGCATATTGTAGTATTGGTCACGTAGCTCCAGCATCGCCACTTCCCGTCCTGCACGCTGATTGACCAAAGCAATCACTGCGCTGATGAGTGATTTTTTTTGTTCGAAAAGTTCACGGTTGTGATCGCGGATGATATAGTGCATGGAGGCTTCTTCCACGGCACCGTTCAGTCCGATAAGATGATAGAATCCTTCGTAGTGTTCGGTGTATTCGGGGCGTTGCTCCACGGGCAGCATGGCATGGATGTCCATAGCCACTTGCAGGGCATTAATCATTTTACCTTTGGCGGAACCGGGGTGAATATTGCGTCCTTGAATTTTAATCTTGGCAGATGCCGCATTAAAGTTTTCGTATTCCAATTCTCCTTCCGAACCTCCATCCATCGTATAGGCAAACTTGGCTCCGAATTTCTCCACATCAAAGAAATCTACACCACGACCAATCTCTTCATCCGGAGTAAATCCAATGCGGATGGTGCCGTGCTTGATTTCCGGGTGAGCCAGCAGCCACTCCACGGCGGTCATTATTTCCGCTACGCCTGCCTTGTCATCGGCTCCCAACAGCGTAGTGCCATCGGTGTGAATCAATTTATGTCCAATCAGGCGATTTAGTTCGGGGAAATCTTCCACGGTCATGTTTAGATGGTCATTCAGTCGAATATCCCCTCCCTGATAGTTTTCGATGATTTGAGGCTTGACGTTCGCTCCGCTCATGTCCGGACTGGTATCCACGTGTGAAATAAAACCGATAACCGGTTTGTCTTCCATGCCAGGACTGGCAGGCAGTGTGCCCATGGTATAGCCGTAGGAGTCTATGCTCACGTTTTGCAGCCCCATATCCTTCATCTCATCATGTAAATGGTGCAGCAGAGTCCATTGCTTGTCGGTGCTGGGGAAAGTTTCGGAGTTTTCGTCACTTTGCGTATCGAAACTCACATATTTCAAAAATCTTTCTAATAATTCCATTTTATTCAATTCTACTTATTTGTTCTCTTCTTTAGCACGCTTGGCATCCCAAATGAAATACACCACAATGGCCACATATATCAACACCGTGAGCAGTTCCGCACCCTTGGTACCATTCCATGCACCGGCATAGAGCACCGTATCGGCTTTCAGATATTTGAGTATGGCGCTGATCACACCCATCAGCGCGCCGCCGGCAATGAACCCGGAAGCGATGAGCGTACCCTTTTCCTTGCGTGCTCGGCTCAGACCGGGGGTTTTGCTCTTGCCCACGAAATGGCTTACCAATCCGCCAATTAGCAGTGGCACGTTGAGCTGGAGTGGGATGAACATACCCAAGGCAAAAGCCAGAGCCGGCACCTTTATCATGGTCAATATGAGAGCCAGTACTGCACCAGCAAAGTAGAGCATCCACGGAGTGGAGCCACCCTCCATTAGCGGTTTGATTACGGCAGCCATGGCGTTGGCTTGCGGAGCCACCAAGGCTCCTTCGCCCACAAAGCCGTAGGTCTTATTCAAAATCATCATCACACCGGCAGCCGTGGCCGCAGATACCAGCGTGCCCAAGAACTTCCATTTTTCCTGATTTTTGGGCGTGCTTCCAATCCAGTAACCTATTTTGAGATCCGTTACAAATCCACCGGCCATGGATAGAGCCGTACATACTACACCGCCAATCAACATGGCAGCCATCATACCGCCACGCCCCGAAAGCCCCACACTGACCAAAATCAGAGAAGTCAAAATCAATGTCATCAGCGTCATGCCCGATACCGGATTGCTGCCCACAATAGCTGTGGCGTTGGCTGCCACTGTGGTAAAGAGGAAAGAAATGACAAATACGATGAGCGTGCTTACCACGGCAAACCACCAATTGTGCAGCACACCGAATTGGAAGAAAAAGAGAGCTGCCAGCAGAGCTGCCAACATCACAGACATGATGGTGCGCATATTTAAGTCGCATTGGGTACGCTCGGTGTCCACTGCACCTTCTTTCTTGCCTCCCAATTCGCTTACCGCCAGTTTGAGAGCCTTAACGATAATGCCCGAAGAGCGCACAATGCCGATGATACCGGCCATGGCAATGCCACCGATACCCAGCGGACGCGCATAGTTGCTGAATATCTCTTCTGCACTCATTTCGCCCAATACTGCCGTGATGCCATCGCCCACAGGAACCGTCATACCCGGAGCAAAGTAGCTGATAAGTGGAATGAGCACGAACCAAACCACAAATGAGCCGGCACAAATCAGTGCCGCATATTCCAGACCGATGATATAACCCAGACCCAATACGGCAGCACTGGTATTCAGCTTCACCACCACCTTATATTGGTCGGCAATGGCTTGCCCCCAACCGAGAAATCGGGTGGAAATCTCTTCGCGCCACCAACCGAATGTGCCGATTATGAAATCGTACAGACCCCCAATCAATCCGCTTACTGCCAAAAGTTTGGTCTGATTGCCGGCACTCTCGCCCGATACCAAAACCTCGGTGGTAGCGGTAGCTTCAGGAAAAGGATATTTGCCATGCATTTCCTTGACAAAATATTTGCGAAAAGGTATTAGCATCAAGATACCGAGGAAACCGCCGATGAGCGATGAGAGGAAAATTTGATAAAACTGTGCTTCCAACCCCAGAATGTAAAGTGCCGGCAGTGTAAAGATGGCTCCTGCCACCACCACACCCGAACTGGCACCGATGGATTGGATAATGACGTTTTGCCCCAATGTGTTTTTCTTGCCCGATAGTGTACCCACCCCGATGGCAATGATGGCAATAGGGATAGCGGCTTCGAATACCTGACCCACCTTCAGACCGAGGTATGCGGCTGCGGCCGAAAAAATCACCGCCATCAGGATACCCATCATAATGGCATAGGGTGTAGCTTCCATAGGTTTTGATTCCGATGGCATCACCGGCCGATAATCTTCACCGGGTTTCAGTTCCCGATAGGCATTATCGGGCAGTTTCTTCAAGTTGTTCTTTTCTTCCATAAAACTAGGTTGTATGTGTTGAACGTTAAAATAGTCTATTAACAAAAATAAGAAATCCCTCAAATTATAGCAAAATCCATGAAAGGATTTACCTCACTATCTATGTATGCCATTATTATATATATGTATGGAGATAAATATTTGCAACAATATGATTTTGCAAGATTTGCCTCCAAGGTGTCGGCTTTATTACTGACAAAACGAAAGTAAACATTGGAGGAGTTTAATCAAACTAATGGGAGTGAATGTCAAATTGGAGAATTTTATGAGGCGAAAAAAGATAATAGACCCATCATAGAAAGAAGAGGTGATAAGTCGTTGATAGCTTATCGGGGTGAGATAGGCTATGACTATGTGAAAGATTTGGATGGAAAATCTATCCCCAAGGTTCAAGAAAAGGAGAAATAGCGTGAATGATTTGTGAGTCAGTCGGTTCTGATTTTTGAGCCTTTCGGTGTAAAACCTCGAAAAGACGGGGTTATACCTAATTCGGACAGAGCAGCGTTACCAAAACATTACCACCTCCTTTGCAAGTGAGAATTGGGAAAAACGGTAACGAACAGCGCAAAATCCGACCTGAACTTCGGGGATTACCTCCTGCAAAGGTACTTCGATGAAAGGAAACAGGCAAATAAATTGCGGATTGTTTCTTTACCATTGAACGACAATGTTTTGCATAGCAACAAATAACCTGACAATGAATAGTTTTGTAAACCGTAAAAAGTCAGAGTTATGCGTAGTACGTTTAAGGTTCTGTTCTACCTCAAAAAGAACGCCCCCAAGAAGAACAGTTCCGTTCCCGTGATGTGTCGATCACCATAGACGGTACAATAGCCCAGTTCAGTTGCAAATGCGACATCCATCCTGATTTGTGGGACATCAAAAGCAACCGAGCGTCGGGAAAAAGTACCGTTGCGTTGGAAACCAACCGTTTCTTGGACAAGATACGTGTCGGTATCAATGCCAAGTATAAGGAGATAGCCGAAAGGGATAACTATGCACTGCCGAGAAAGTGAGGAATGCCTTCTTGGGGTTGGAGATACGGCATGAGACCTTGCTGAAAGTCTTTGCCCAGCACAATGAGGACTTTTCCAAACAGGTAGATGCGGGCTTGCGAAGCCAATCCACCTACCACAAGTATTGCACGGTCTATAAGCATTTGGAGGAGTTCATCAAGACCCGCTATCGTGTCAGCGACATTGCTTTGAAAGAACTCACTCCGGCTTTCATTACCGACTTTGATATCTTCCTGCGTACCGAAAAGCAATGCTGTAACAACACGGTATGGATTTACATGATGCCCCTTCGCCGTATGATTACCATTGCCCAGAACCACGGATGGATAGTCCGTGACCCGTTCGTGGATTACAACATATCCGCTGAAAGTACCGACAGGGACTATCTAACCAAGTATGAAATCCGCCAACTATTGGACTTGAAATTCCGCCGCAAGTCGGTGGAGCTGGTTCGGGATTTGTACGTTTTCTGTTGCTTTACAGGCTTGTCCTTTACCGATATGAAGAACCTGACCAAGGACAACCTTCAGACTTCCTTTGACGGCAAACTCTGGATTATGACCAAGCGAAAAAAGACGGGTGTGGAGTCCAACATCAGCTTTTGGACATTCCGATGCAGATTATCGAGAAATACGATGGTATGGCGAATGACAATTTGCTTCTGCCTGTTCCTACGTATATAACCGCTTGCAAGAACATCAAGAAAATCATCGGACTCTGCGGTATCGAAAAGGAGATTACGTGGCATATGGCGGAAGGTCAGGTTCTTCTTAATACCACAAAGGTCGACAATCTCTTTGAGGTAGGGATTCGTCTTCTGGTTACTTAATACCGGGAATAGCTTGCCATCAAGCGTAACAATATGTTCGGGTGTAAGGTTGGCCACGTCGATGTATGCCAAACCCATAAAACAGGAGAAGATGAACATATTCCGTACCTGTTCCAACCGTTGAATACTCAACTCTTTATTGGCAATCTTCAGTATTTCCTCATCTGTGAGAAAACCTCGGGTTACCGGCTTCAGATGGAAGCGGTGATTGAGGAATGGGTCGTGGAGCAGATACCCACGTTTTTGTGCATAGATGGTTATGGTTTTCAGTGTCTTCATCTTCTTGACCGAGGTGTTGTAAGAGCATCCTGCAGTGGTACTCAAATATAGCTCAAAGTCTTGAACCACGGCAGGTGTGAATTCTGTCAGATTGATGTCCTTGCGAGCGTACTTATAGGATAGGAACTCGCCAAAGTGTCTTCTAAGGACACTATACTTTTGCAAGCTGTCTTGGCTGATGGTATGACCAACGCGCTGCCTGATGTCATCATTGAACTTATCGAATACGGGAAGGAAGGTTGTGTATTCTCTGTCTTTCCCGACAAAGTACGAACGAATCTTGTCCAACGATAGGGTCTCATCATTCTCAAACTTGTGGAAGATGCTATTCAGTGTAGTAGAAATAGAGTCCAATGCGGCATTGACCGACAAGGCTTCAGAGGTTCGTCCTCTAAGGCGACTGCCGGAGTTATTCCACATTGTTTTGTCCACGAAGATTTTCGTAGAACCGAAATTTGCCAT
>CAMFNC010000077.1 GCA_945965245.1 uncultured Porphyromonas sp.
CAGCTATATAGCGTTTCCAAAATGGCGCGGTTGCGCAGAGCATGTGCCGATTGGGGCGGTATGGCAGCTATCATGTCATCTATTTCCTCCACCGTGAGCACCATGGGCAGATGTTTGCCGATGTGCGGAGCCTCCAGCAAATCCGTAGGATTGGCCGGCACATATTCCTCCAGCACCAAAAAACGAAAAAAACTCTTGATACCCGAAATCACTCTGGCAATGGAGCGCGGAGTAATGCCAATGTCATATAATCCGGCCACGAAGTTCTGGAGCATCGGATAGTCCACGTCTGCAATTCCCAAACCCTCCGTTTGCAGAAAAGCATTGAGTTTGGCCACATCGGCAAGGTATGCCTCACAACTTTTGGCTGTAAGATTCTGTTCGAAGCGCAAATATTGCGTGTATGGAGTAATGAGATCTTCGGGCAACATATTAATATATATGATGTATGGCGGTGACATGAGCAACACTGTCAACAAAAGTAGTCTTTTTTAGCCCATGCAAAGGCTTTCCTTAATAAAAAAGAAGAGGCTGCACCACGGGTAAGTGATGCAGCCTCTTTGAGATAGAGTGTGCGGCGGTGAATCGCAGATGATTACCAGATAACGGTGCGCTTTTCGGGAGCCAGATACATTTTGTCGCCGGGCTGTACGTTGAAAGCTTTGTAGAAACTCTCAATGTTGCGCAGAGTGGCATTTACACGCCATTCACCCAAACTGTGTACGTCCATCTTGGTCAGGCGCAGAATTTCTTCTTTGCGGATGTTTTGGCCCCAAATACGGGCATAGGCGATGAAGAAACGTTGTTCAGGAGTAAAGCCGTCAATAGGCTCCACTTTTTCATTGCCTTGTGCTTTTTTCAAGGCTTCGAAGCCAATCAAAAGACCACCTTGGTCGGCAATGTTTTCACCCAGTGTAAGGGCACCATCGGCATGCACATCATCGGCCACAATGATTTCATTGAATTGCTCCACGAGTACTTTGGTGGCGTCTTCAAACTTCTTGCTGTCTTCTTCCGTCCACCAATTGTTCATATCACCTTTTTTGTCGAAGTTGCGACCTTGGTCGTCAAATCCGTGGGTCATTTCGTGACCGATTACCACACCAATGCTACCATAGTTTACAGCATCGTCTGCATCCATATTGAAGAAAGGAGGTTGCAGGATGCCGGCCGGGAAGCAGATTTCGTTGGTGGTGGGGTTGTAATAAGCGTTTACGGTCTGTGGATGCATGTGCCATTCGGTGCGATCAACGGGCTTGCCCAAACGATTGATGTTGTCGGCATACCAATATGCATGTACGGCTTTCATGTTTTCGTAATAACTACGGGCGGCATCGATATCCATGGCAGAGTAGTCACGCCATTGATCGGGATAACCGATTTTTACAGTAAATCCGGCCAATTTATCCATTGCCTTAGCCTTGGTTTCTTCGCTCATCCATGTCAAGTTTTGGATGCGATCTTTCAGAGCCAATTGCAGGTTGCTTACTAATTTGAGCATCCGTTCTTTGGCCTCTTTGGGGAAATAACGCTCCACATATACTTTGCCCAAAGCTTCGCCCAGAGCACTTTCTACCACGCCCACGGAGCGTTCCCAGCGAGGTTTCATTTCCTGCTTGCCGCTAAGGCGTTTGCTGTAAAAATCGAAGCTGGCTTGAGCAAAGTCGTCGCTCAGTAAATTGGTGGCGGCATCTACCGTCCCGGCCAGAAGCCAGTCCTTGACCGCTTGTTGGTCTGCGTTTTTGAACCATTTGCCGAAGGCTTTAAAGAAGTCCATCTGCTCCACGTCCAGGCTGTCCAGATTCAGATTGCGGGCAGTCAGATAGCCGTTCCAATCGAAATCGGGTTGCATGGTTACCAAGTCTTTTACTTTGGTCATGTTGTAATTGCGATGTGTGTCGCGCAATTCCTGACTGCTGTATGAAAATTGTGCCAATTCTTTTTCCACTTTCAGCATATTGTCTGCGATGCGCTGTGATGCAGCCTCGTCATATCCTGCCAGACCCATAATCTTTTTGATATAGGCATTGAAGTCTTTGAGGATGCCTTCGTTTTCAGCATTCTTCTGCACGTAGTAATCCCTATTGCCCAGGCTGAGGCCGGTTTGCGATACGTGGAATACGTTCATGTCGCTGTTTTTGGCGTCGGCATATACATAAGAGCCAAAAAGTGTGCTGTGACCCATATTGTCACGGTCGGCAGCATATTTCACGATGGCAGCCTTGTCGACCAGAGTTTCGATGGTTTTCAGGTCTTCCAGAAGAGGTTTGATGCCGAGTTCGTTGCGCTTGGTGCTGTCCATGGCTTGGCTGTAGAGTACCGAGATACGATATTCGTTCGTTCCTTTGGCAGGCTTGGCGGTAGCCAATTCATCCACGATGGCATGGATACGTGCCACGCTGGTATCGCGCAGAATGTCGAATGCGCCGAAGCGGCTGTAAGCGGGTTTGAGTGGATTGTTTTTAATCCAGTTACCATTGGCATAACGATAGAAATCGTCTTGCGGGCGGATGGTGGTATCCATGGCCGTCAGGTCAATGGCAGGTACAATCGTGTGTTGGGGGGCATTTTTGTCACTGTTGCCGCATGAACCGAGCACCAAGGCTGTGCCCAGAGCGGAAACGAATAAGATTGTTTTTTTCATTTTCTGATTGTTTGGTTATTTATGATGTCAAAATAATTTTTCGGGATATTCGCCGGCATCCACCAATGCGCGCAGCTTGGCCACCACGCCGGGGCGGTCTTCGGAATAAGTAACGCCGAACCATTTGGACGGTGTATCCAGCACACGACAAGTGGCTGTCTGTTTTTCTATCAGGTCGTTTACCACCATCGGGATGTAGAACTCGCCTTTTGGCTCATGGATATGAGTTTGGAGGAAGTCCACGAAGAGGCGGTTGCTGTGGTCGAAGTAGTCCGGCGTAAAGCCCCACATATTCATGGATACGGGGGTGGCGTCTTCCAAGTGCTGTTCGCAGCCGTTTTCGTCGGTAAAGCAAACGGTGCCTTGGGCATTGCGTTGGATGGCTGTGCGTTCCACCACGCCGGTCAGAAAGCCTTGGGCGTTTACTTGGCAAACACCGCGCGATACGGTACCACTTTCGCTCAGTGTATTGCCCACGTGATAGCCCACCATACAATATTGATTGGTCTTGCCCTCCATGCGAGTCAGTTCGGCAGCCAGCACCGCAAAGCTTTCGCGGCCGTAGAAGTCGTCGGCATTGATTACGGCAAACGGTTCGCGGATGACCCCTTTGGCCATCATCACGGCATGATTGGTGCCCCATGGTTTCTCACGTCCTTCGGGGCAAGTGAAGCCCTCCGGCAGGGTGGTCACGTCTTGGAATACGATTTCTACGGGTAAGATATTTTGGTATTTGCTCACGATTTTTTCACGGAAATCGGCTTCGAAGGAACGGCGGATAACGAAAACCACTTTTCCGAAACCGCCACGCACGGCATCAAAAATGGAATAATCCATAATGGTTTCACCCGAAGGCCCTACGCCATCGAGTTGCTTCAGACTGCCGTAGCGGCTGCCCATTCCGGCAGC
>CAMFNC010000078.1 GCA_945965245.1 uncultured Porphyromonas sp.
GTATGGACGATATGCCCAAGTTGCTTCCTATGGTGGCACAAATTCGTCGGGCCGGCATCCGTACGGAGGTATATCCGGATGCTGCCAAGATGAAAAAACAGATGTCGCATGCCGATGCTTTGTCTATTCCCTATGTGGCTATGGTGGGCAGCGAGGAATTGGAACAGAATAAAATCAATCTGAAAAATATGCAAAGTGGCGAGCAGCAAATGCTTACTGTGGATGAATTGATTGAAAGGCTGAAAAAATAGACAAAGCAGTTATTATGCATTATTCATTGGTAAACGCCAAATTGTAATTGAATAACCAATAGCGAGATGATTCCTGTAAAAGAAATTCAAGAGTATAAGTTGCTGAATAAGATAGATTCGCCTGCCGATCTCCGCAAATTGCCGGCCAAATTGCTGCCGCGTGTTTGCGCCGAGCTTCGCAAGTATATTCTTGATGTGGTATCGCAGCATCCCGGTCACCTGGGTTCCAGTCTTGGAGCTGTGGAGCTAACGGTAGCTCTGCATTATGTGTTCGATACGCCCAAAGATTTATTGGTCTGGGACGTGGGGCATCAGGCTTACAGCCATAAGATTCTGACCGGTCGGCGTGATAGCTTCAATACCTTGAGGCAATGGAATGGAGTGGCGGGTTTTCCCTCTCCTACCGAAAGTGAGTACGATACGTTTGCTGCCGGTCATGCTTCCAACTCTATTTCTGCTGCATTGGGTATGGCTGTGGCTGTGGCGCAGCAGCATCAGGACAAATTGGTTGTGGCCATCATTGGCGATGGTTCCATGACCGGAGGATTGGCTTTCGAGGGGTTGAACAATGCTTCTTCGCACCCCAATAATTTGTTGATAGTCTTGAATGACAATAATATGTCCATCGACCACAATGTAGGTGGGTTGAATCGCTATATGGTGGACTTGCTTACGAGCAAGACCTATAATACACTGCGCTATGATGCTTATCGGGGTCTGAAGAAACTTCGCTTAATGGATGATGTGCGTAAAAAGAATGTACAACGCTTTAGCAATAGTCTTAAGGCTTTGGTCTCTCAGCAAAATATCTTTTTTGATGGTTTCAGTATCCGTTATTTTGGTCCGGTGGACGGCAATAATGTCAATCGGATGGTGGAGGTGCTACGCGACATCAAAGATATGCATGGGCCGCGTATTCTGCATATCAAGACCGTAAAGGGCAAAGGCTATCTGCCTGCGGAGAAGCAGGCTACGATTTGGCATGCACCGGGTCAGTTCGATGTGAATACCGGTGAGCGTGTGCCGCCAAAGAGTGATATGCCGCTTCCCCCCAAATTTCAAGATGTGTTTGGTAAGACATTGGTGGAGTTTGCCCAAAATGATGAACGTATCGTGGGGGTTACTCCGGCTATGCCAACCGGATGTTCTATGAATATGCTGATGAGGGCTTTTCCCGATAGAGCTTTCGATGTGGGGATTGCCGAAGGGCATGCCGTTACATTTTCTGCCGGTTTAGCCAAAGAAGGACTAATCCCGTTTTGCAATATTTATTCTTCGTTTATGCAACGTGCATATGACCAGATCATTCATGATGTGGCATTGCAGAATATGCATGTTGTCCTCTGTTTGGATAGAGGTGGATTGGTGGGTGAAGACGGAGCCACTCACCAAGGGGTTTTCGACCTTGCCTATTTGCGCATTATTCCCAATATGGTGGTTTGCTCTCCGTATGACGAAACACAACTGCGGCACTTGATGCTAACGGCATATAAACATAATGGTCCTATGGCCATCCGCTACCCTCGCGGCCGTGGTTCGGAGGTGGATTGGCAGGTTACACCGGAAATCCTCCCCATTGGCAAGGGGCGTACACTGCACGAGGGGTGTAAGGTGGCCTTTTTGACTCTTGGCCCTATTGGCGTCACCGTTTCACAAGTGGTGGAGTGGTTGCATGATGAAGGCATGGATGTGGGGCACTATGATATGGTTTTTGTGAAGCCGCTGGATGAAGATTTGCTGCATCGTGTGGCAAGCCAATACAATGCCATTATTACGGTAGAAGACGGTTGTATCATGGGGGGTATGGGTTCTGCTGTGTTGGAATTTTTTGCTAATCAGGGGTATTGCAAGCCGGTTAGACGTATTGGTGTGCCGGATGATTTCATTCCACACGGAACGTCTCGGGAGCAATATGCTTTCTGTGGTATGGATGCCGAAAGTATCTATCGGGTGGCGCAAGAATTATTGGCAGAAAAATATCACATATAGATGAAAGTAGTGATTGCAGGTGCCGGCGAAGTTGGTACGCATTTGGCCAAGATGTTGCAGCGTGAAGATTTAGATATCACGCTCATTGATTCTTCATCAACGCGTGTCAAAGAAAAGCGTGAGATGGATCTGTTTGCTCAGAACATCAATCCCACGTCGCTTTCCGGTCTTCGTCAGATAGGTGTGCAGGATACAGACCTATTTGTGGGGGTTATGCCGGAAGAGTCGGACAATCTGACAGCCTGTATATTGGCATCACGCTTGGGAGCCAAGCGCACATTAGCACGCATCAATAATCACGAATATTTAGAGCAAGAAAACATTGACTTTTTCGTGGACTTGGGGGTAAACTCATTGATTTATCCCGAAGATTTGGCTGCCGATGAGATTGTGGCGGCTGTTCGGTATCCTTGGGCCAGACAGTTCATCGAACTGTTTAACGGTTCGTTGATATTGGTGGGCGTAAAGGTTCGGCACGGAGCCTCTTTGGTGGGTAAATATCTCTATGAATTGGATAAAGAGAATGGTAAACTCTTTCACATTGTGGCCATTAAGCGAGACTTTGAAACCATCATCCCCACCGGTCGTACTCGGGTAGAACATGGTGATTTGGTTTTCTTTACCTGCACGCCCAATAACATCTCCACCATTCGCCGCATTGCTGACAAACGATTGGTCAATGTGCGCAAAGTCGTTATTATGGGGGCCAGTCGAACTGCTTTGCGCGCCATTGCACGTATTCCATCCGACATTAAAATTTACTTAATAGAACGCGACAAGGAAAAGGCTTTGGGTATGACGAACCACTTACCTGTAAACGTGCGTGTGTTTCATGGAGATGGGCGTGACCCTGCTTTGCTTCACGAAGTGGGCATAGAAGATACTGATGTATTTGTGGCATTGACCGAAAATTCGGAAACCAATGTAATGGCTTGTCTTGCCGCCAAACAGTTCGGTGTATTCAAGACGGTGGCTAAAGAGGAAAACATTGACTACATTCAACTTTCGTATGGCCTTGACATTGGTTCTCTGATTAATAAAAAACTACTTACGGCCGGACATATTTACCGAATGCTTTTGGGTGCGGATACCAGCAATGTGAAGTGTCTATCGGTGGCGAATGCGGACGTGGCAGAATTCATTGCCAAGCGTGACTCACGCATCATATCCGTACCCATTAAGGACTTGGATTTGGGCGATAGAATTACATTTGGGGGTATGGTGCGCAATGGCATTCCCATGATGATTGATGGAAATACCGTGTTGGAACCATATGATCATATTGCTGTCTTCTGTCACGATGTGCCCATGAATCAGCTCAAAGACCTCTTCAGTTAGTTTTTTTCACCTCGGTCGAGTTATGTGGAAAATCAATTATAAGTTCATTGCCAGAGTGGTGGGCATCATGTGCATCATCGAAGGCTTTGTGCTGCTCCTCTGTGCGCTAATCTCTATGCTTTACGGTGAATCTCTGCTTCCTTTTGCGATGTCATTTGTCGTTTTCGTTACCATCGGATTGGGTTTATTTCTTCCCACCAAAGACTTTAACAAACAGTATGTGGGAGTGCGTGAGGGCATGCTCACTGTAACCCTTACATGGTTTATATTATCTTTGCTTGGTGCATTCCCTTTTTATCTGAGCCATGCCATCCCCAATCCCATAGATGCCTTTTTTGAAACGGTTTCGGGCTTTACCACCACCGGTGCCACCATTCTCAAAGAAGTAGAGAGTCTGCCTCATGGTATCTTGTTTTGGCGCAGCATCACTCAGTGGCAAGGCGGTGTGGGCATTGTGGTTTTTTCCATAGCCTTATTGCCACTATTGGGTGGAGGCGCAGGCAAATTGTATAATGCTGAAACCACCGGGGTTTCTCATGACCGCTTTCTCCCACGTATTACTCAAGTTGCGCAAAAGATTTTCACCATCTACATATTTATTTCCACGCTGCTCCTGATTATGTTATGGGCCGGTCCCATGAATCTTTTCGACTCTGTATGCCACACCTTTACATGTGTTTCTACCGGCGGTTTTTCCACTAAAAACAATAGTATCTCATTCTTTAATTCGCCTTATGTAGAGTATGTTATTACCGCATTCATGTTTGTCGGGGCAATGAATCTCACGTTGTTTTACTTTGCCATCTTGGGGCGCAATCCCCAAAAGCTTTTCAGGGATGAGGAATTTCGATGGTTTCTGATTATCGTGCTGATGGCTGTGGCCGTAACCTTCTTTTGGCTTTGGTCTCATCATGAATACGACAGCATAGAGGAAACCTTACGTCGGGCCGTGTTTCAGGTCGTTTCTTTGATGAGCAGCACCGGTTATTTGACTGCTGATATAGTTTCGTGGCGTCCGTTCTTTTGGTTATTAGCCATTACTATCATGACCATTAATGGTTGCTCCGGGTCCACTTGTGGAGGAATAAAGACGGAGCGTTTTATGATTTTGCTTAAGAATCTCTCCAATGAATTTAAGAAGCGTGTCAGTCCCAGCCGACTGGTTCCGGTGAGGGTGAATGGCAGCATTGTTTCTGCCGGTGCAGTACATCAGGTCATAGCTTTCATTTTTGTTTATGTGGCTTTGGTGGTAGTTGGTTCCATGTTGCTGATGTTGGACGATAATACTTTCGTGGAGGGCATCAGTGCTGCCGCCACGGCGATAAGCAATTCTGGGCCGGCATTAGGTGATTTTGCTTTTGATTTTGCTTCTGCTGGCTCGTTTAGCAAGTTGGTAATGTGCTTTCTGATGATAGCCGGTCGTTTGGAAGTGTTTACCGTTATTACCATTCTGACCCCTGCTTTCTGGCGCAGATAACAACTATTTTTAGTTAGAAAAAAACGGGTGCCGCTTCTCAAATGGAGGCGGCACCCGTTTTTCTATTATTTAAGGCTTTTAACGTATGACATTCGCAAAGCTAATCTTCTATATATTTCTTGATCGCTTGGATAAGTTCTTCATGTAGTTCATAAATATCATCCAAAGCATCAATCTTATACTTTGTTTCCTTTTTGTCTGCATCAAATATACCTATAGCCTTATTTGCTGTATTGAAGTAAATTCGACAAATAGGCTTTCTATTGTTATCATCGCAGAATATAGAAAAGTAGGATTGAGCATCCCGATATGTAATACGGTCTGCTTGTATATGATTACGTAAAATAGATTTCACTATATAGAAGCTCTCTAATTCCTCTTCCGTTGTTACTATCTTGCATTCTTCCTGTTCATCTACATCATGAAGACTCTCTTCTTTTACATTGCCTCTACTCTCCGTTGATTGTATGGCTATGTTTAATCTCTCTGACATTACGTCATTAATATGGTTCGCAAAAGAGCGTTTTACAAGGTCTGTGAATTGCTCAAGCACCTTTTGTGTTATTACACCATCATATACTTGTTTCGTGAGCATCTTTACCATGTCATTTGTTGGTGAAGCAAACTCCTTTTTAATTACAGACTTTAACTCTGCCATATATTTTAGTTCACTAGCAGAACTAAGGATGTTATCCACATCGAAATACGACTTATGGAATTTCTTTACCTCTTCTATTTGCGCCTCTCTCAGATTTTCAAAGTCCACTTCAAGAAATGGCATTTCATCCATTATATTCGGTTTTACCAAATCTGTATAAAAGCGATATATGATACCATTTGTCAATACTCCGAATTTAGCTTTTGAAGCCACAAAGTATTTTTGCAATTGTGTATTATGCAAGTTCAAATCTTGTTGCCAATGTTTACATTCGAAAAGCATAATCGGTTCGCCATCTTTCATTATGGCATAGTCAATTTTTTCCCCTTTTTTCTTGATAAGGTCGCAATCCAGTTCTGGTACAACTTCCATAGGATTGAATACATCATATCCAAGCATTTGGATAAAAGGCATTATGAATGCATTTTTGGTAGCTTCTTCCGTCGCTATCTGTTCTTTTAATTTTGCAATACGATCTGCAAGTTGTTTGAAATAGTCTTTGAAATCCATGATATTATTAATTATTATGAGTTGTTATTTTACTGATATGCAAGTAATACACGGTAAACACCGAACACATACACCTTCAAATGACACTTCACATCATAACAATAGATGCAATCATACAAATATAACCAAAAAGAAGGTATAATTAGATGAAATATTGAAGCTCTATGATATGCTGAAAACTTCAACCACATTTTGATTTCATTTTATGCATAAAACGTGCACAATTTATACATAAATTAATTTCATTTTATGCATAAATTTTTGCCTCCCTTTTTTATGACCTTAATGGACGTTCGTTAGTAGTATGTAAGTGTGAGTATGCGCGAGGGGTCGAAGATGTTGGCTTTGACCGCATTGACTTGTTCAATGGTGATGGAATCTATAATTCGATACAGCTCCGGCATGGAAAGAAAATACTCATGGTGCAAGAGGCTCTTACCCATGGAAAGGAAGATGTTTTCTCGATTGTCATTGGATACTGCCAACTGTCCTTTGAGTTGCAGTTTGGCAGCAGTTAGCTTGCGCTCGTCCATTGGTTCTTGTCTAAACTGGTCCAATGTTTCGCACACTAATTGGTGGGCAACTTCGGCATGTTGTCGGGCACAGCCGAAATAGATGTTCGTCACGCCGGTATCGGTATAGGCGGTATATGTCGCCTCCACGTTATAGACCCAGCCACGCTCCTCCCGAAGCAGCATATTCAGCAAAGAATTCATGCCCGGTCCGCCCAGCATATTCACTGCCAGACTAAGCGGATAGCGGCGAGGGTCGTTCATGGCATATGCCGTGGTGCCCATAAGTGTATGGTGCTGATGCGTGCCTTTGCGTCTACGCACCATATGAGCGATGGGCGGTTGCACTTCCGGCGCAGAAGGCATAACGGATGGGCATGGCGGCTCTCCGGATGGGAAATAACGCTCGGCTTCGTGAACCAATTTATCGAAATCCAATTGCCCCATGACGAATAGTAACATATTATCCGGGCGATAATGCCGCCGAAAGAAACGTCTGCCATGCTCCGAGGTAAATCGGCGTACCGATTTTTCGGTACCCAGAATGTTATGCCCGAGAGGATGACCGGCAAAAAGGAGATTTTCGAAATCGTCGAAAATGAGTTCGGCGGGCGAGTCTTTATAGGAGTTGATTTCGTCTATGATAACGTCCTTTTCCTTTTGTAGTTCGTCTGCCGGATAGATGCTGTGCTGCACAATGTCGCTCATCAGTTCGAGGGCACGATGCAAATAGCGGCGATGAAAGGCGGCATATAGAAAAGTTTCTTCTTTGGTGGTAAAAGCATTGAGGTCTGCGCCCACTTCTTCCATTCGGTATATGATTTGTCTGGCATTGCGTCGGGGAGTGCCTTTGAAGAGCATGTGCTCTGTAAAATGTGCCAAACCATGCCGGTGCAGAGTTTCGTGACGAGTGCCCACTCCGATGCCAAATCCGAGGTAAGTGACCTCGCCCGGTGTGGAAAAATAGGCAATTCTAAGCCCGGAAGGCAAAGAATGAGTAATATATTCCATTGTAAACGGTTAATTCATAGATGGTTTCAAATTTAATAAATACTTTTGTGTCGAAAACGAATAAGAAAAATGGAGCAAAAGCAAAAATGTCATTTCTCGGCGGCAGAAATTGTGCAAGCCGAAGCTGCGGCCATCCAAGCCATTCCACAGGGGAATGATTATAAAAAAGCCGTACGAATGATTGTGCATCGGGTGCATGAATGTGGGGGCAGACTGGTCCCCACCGGCATGGGTAACGCCGGGCAGATCGCCTTGAATATGGCCACCACCTTTAGCTCCACCGGTACTCCTGCTTACTTCCTGCACCCCAGCGAAGCCCAACACGGTGATTTGGGCATATTGCGTGAAAATGACGTAATGCTGATGATTAGCAATTCGGGCAAGACTCGCGAAGTATTGGAACTCTTGGAACTGGCGCATCGCCTCATCCCTCATCTGCCCACTATCTTGATTACCGGAGCCGCCGATTGCGATTTGGCTCACAGCGTGGATGTTTGTCTGTCCACCGGTAATCCATCCGAAGTGTGTCCGTTGGGGCTTACTCCCACCACCAGTACCACGGTGATGACGGTAATTGGCGATATTCTGGTGGTGGAAACCATGCAAAGCATCGGTTTCGGTTATCACGACTACTCACTGCGTCACCACGGGGGATACCTCGGACTGCGCAGCCGCACACTCAGCGATGACAAGGCGTAGCGATTACGCTTTGACCGCATTATTTTTATCACAAATTAATTGAATGACATTTGAAGAATTAGGTGTAATTGCACCGATATGCCAAGCCGTTCGCGAGCTTGGTTACGAACAAGCTATGCCCGTGCAGCAGGAAGTGATTCCGTATCTCTTGGGCGAACCCATAGATTTGATTGCTTTGGCACAGACCGGAACCGGCAAAACCGCAGCTTTCGGATTGCCACTGCTCCAGAATATCAATAACAAATTGGCCAACGCTCCCGAAAAAGCCATCTGCCGACAGCCCATGGCCTTGGTGCTCTGTCCCACACGTGAATTGTGCTTGCAGATAGCCGATGATCTCACGGGATATAGCCGCCATCTCCCATCTGCACGCATCTTGCCCATATATGGTGGTTCTTCCATCGAAGCACAAATCAAAGTACTGCGTCGGGGTGTGGAAATCTTAGTGGCCACTCCGGGACGTCTGTTGGACCTTATGGAGAGAGGCGAAGCCAAACTCTCCGAAGTGCACACGGTGGTTCTGGACGAGGCGGATGAGATGCTCAATATGGGCTTCGAAGAAGACCTCAGTCGCATCTTGTCGGCTGTACCCACGGAGCGTCACCTCTTGCTCTTTTCGGCCACGATGCCCAAATCAATAAGCAGCATTGCTTCCAAATATCTGAATAATCCCAAAGAGATTGTTATCGGCAATCGCAATAGTGGCAATGAGAATATCCGCCATATCTATTATATGGTGGCTGCCAAACATAAGTATCTGGCTCTGAAGCGTATTGCGGATTATTATCCTAATATCTACGGCATCGTGTTTTGTCGCACTCGCAAGGAAACGCAGGAGATTGCCGACCAACTGATTCGCGACGGCTACAATGCCGACTCACTGCACGGCGACCTCAGTCAGGCACAGCGTGACTATGTGATGCAGAAGTTTCGCATCCGCAATCTGCAAATTTTGGTTGCTACGGATGTGGCTGCTCGCGGCTTGGATGTGGATGACCTCACGCACGTCATACATTATGGTCTGCCCGATGATACCGAAAATTATACGCATCGCAGTGGTCGCACGGCACGCGCCGGCAAAACGGGTTTGAGCATTGCCATCTGCCATAGCCGCGAGCGAGGCAAACTCAAAGACATCGAACGCGCCATGAATAGCACCATCGAGCGTGCTCTCATACCGGGAGGTGCAGAAATCTGCGAGAAGCAACTTTTTAATTTGGCAGACCGCATCGAACGTATCGATACCACCGAAGTGCCGGAATCATTGGCAGCTATTCTGCCCAATATCCTTCGCAAAATCGAATGGATAGAGCGTGACGATCTGGTGCGCCGCATGATGATGATGGAGTTCAGCCGTCTTTTGGACTATTACCGTAATGCGCAGGAGATAGATGAGGCGGATCAGAAAGGACACATCCGCATGGGACGTGAAGAGGGCGATGGCAAAAAGCGTAAAGCCGAAGCCGGCATGACCCGCCTTTTTATCAACTTTGGGAAGATGGACAGGCTTAATCCCGCCAAACTTATCGAATTGCTCAATAAGTGTGTGGACGGACATCCGCAAATCGGACGCATTGATTTGATGCAGAAGTTCTCATTTTTCGACGTGGACGAAAAAGCAGCTGCTGAAGTGGTGGAGCGTATGAGTCAATTTGAAGTGAGTGGCAGACGCATCGTGGTGGATTTTGCTGACAAGAATCCTGAAATGCAGAATGAGGAGGGCGAGCAGCGCAAAAGAAAGCCGAAATGGACAGCCGAACAATATCGCGAACGTGCAATGAGGCAAGGTGAGTCTGCGGGAGAACGTCGGGGCAGAGGACAAACGGACAAGAAACGCGACCGGAAGAACGACAATAGCAAAGGTCGCCGCCGCAATGCCGATGCTCCTTTCTATGACCATTACGATAAAAAGAAGAAACGTCGCTGATATTTTCCCTATTCGATAATAATCCCCATTCTCCGATCTATTCGAGAGAATGGGGATATTGTATTTAAATGAGAGTTCTCAGGT
>CAMFNC010000079.1 GCA_945965245.1 uncultured Porphyromonas sp.
ATCAATTGATTTTCTACAAAGATAATAAAACGCTTATTTTTTTGTGATATATTCTTCTGAAACAGATGAAAATGAGCCTATTGTGACTTTTTACATCTTAATCTGCCATATGCCATAAGCGTGTCTTTTGGGAAGCAAGGCAGATGCCATGATGATGTGAGCATTTTTCCTAACTTTGTGCGAAGACTTATCCCATAGTTGCTTATGAAGATTACACTCATTGGATACGGTAAGATGGGTCACATGATAGAAGAGGTGGCACTCAGCCGCGGACATTCAGTGATTTTGACTATTGATAGCGGGCAGGAAGATAAATTTCAGGATGCCCGATTCGCCCAATCGGACGTAGCCATCGAATTTACCACGCCGGATACTGCCGAGCAAAATATCCGCCACTGCTTTGACCGTCATATACCCATGGTGTGCGGCACCACAGGCACATGGACTCAAGACATGAGCCGATGGCAGCAACTCTGCCACGAACAGAACCAAACGCTCTTTTGGGCTTCTAATTTCAGTGTGGGAATGAATGTTTTCTTTGCGCTGAACAGACGTTTGGCAGAACTTATGGGATATCAGCCCGGTTATGTGCCGTCTATTACCGAAACGCATCACATCCATAAGTTGGACGCCCCCAGCGGTACAGCTGTTACATTGGCAGAAGAAGCTCTGCCAATGCTGCCGGATTACTCGAATTGGGTGCTGTGTGAATCGGGAAAAGAGCCACAGGCTCATCAATTGGGCATCACCGCCATCCGCCATGGCGAAGTGCCCGGCACGCATACCGTGCAATATGTTTCCGCTGTGGATAGCATCAGTATGACGCATGAAGCTTTTTCACGTCGAGGCTTTGCTTTGGGTGCCGTTTTGGCGGCCGAATATACACAGCAACATGGTGGCTTTCTGACCATGCGGGATTTGTTGAACTTATAATTTGCAACTTTAATACTTAACGATGAATAAATATCATTTTCCTCACCATTTGCGTAAACCCGATGAGAATAAGACGCAGCGTATGCGCCGTCTGATAGTGGGTGTTCTCGTTACCCTTGTCTTTATATGCTTCATTGCATGGAGCGGTTGGGGATGGCTGTTTGCCCTGCCCTTTATCCTCGATTATTATTTCGTGGGTCTGGTGGATTGGGGATTTTATCAGAAATTCAAAAACCGCACAGCCCGGAAAGTGTGCGGACTGATTGCCGATGTGATTTTCGTGGTTATTGCCGTTACGCTGGTGCAGCTGTTCTTTGTGCAGAATTTTGCCATCCCGAGCTCTTCGCTGGAAAAGACCATGCTCATAGGCGATTATCTGGCAGTGGATAAAGTGACTTATGGCCCGCGTATGCCCATGACGCCGGTGGCTGTGCCGATGTTTCATAATACGCTGCCCGGAGGCATAAAAAGCTATTCGGATAGGCCTCAGCTCAAATATCGAAGACTCCGTGGCATACGCCCTGTGCGGCACATGGATTTGGTGGTTTTTAATTTTCCCGCAGGCGATACGGTGGCCGTGAAAAAGTCCAATCTGGATTTCTATACGCTGTGCCACATGTATGGTCGTGAGCGCGTGATGACGGACGTAGCCTTTTTTGGCAAAATCGTGTCACGTCCCGTGGATAGGCGCGACCACTATGTAAAGCGTGTGGTGGGACTGCCGGGCGATACACTGGCAGTGCGCAAAAATCAGGTTATGATTAATGGTCGGGCGCAGCACAATCCGAAAAATATGCAGTTGAATTACTGGCTGCTGACCGATGGCACACCACTTACCAAAGAATTGTTGGATGTTTTGCATATCAATTACCGAGATGTGGCGGAGGCCGACGGCAACCTTGTATATTCTGTGAGCGAAGGGATAGGCCTTGACTCTTTGGTAGAATCCGGCAATATCCTCTATCATCTGCCACTGACGCAGGAAATGAAGGAGAAGTTGCAAAGCGAACCTTACGTTAAAACCATCCGAGTGGAGCATGACCCCTCTGAACAAATGTATCCGCTGGGAAACAAATTCGGTTGGACGCGCGATAACTATGGTCCCATCTACATCCCCGCCAAGGGAGCCACCATTCCGCTCACACCTGCGAATATCGCCCTGTATGCGCGTTGTATCCATGCTTATGAAGGGCATAGTCTCGAAGTAAAAGGCGATGTGGTGCTGATAGATGGCAAACCTGCCACCACATATACCTTTGAACAGGATTACTATTGGATGATGGGCGATAATCGGCATATGTCTGCCGATAGCCGCCATTGGGGGTTTGTACCCGAAGACCATATTGTGGGACGTCCGCTTTTCATCTTCTTGTCTCTCAATAATGAGCAAGGGCTTTTCTCCGGCAAAATACGTTTCAATAGAATGCTCCGCACCATTCCACAAGACTGATATTTTAGATGAAGAACACCGCGCAGCAATCGACTCCTCACAGACGTTCCGGCAAGTATTGGCTTTTGCCGGTAGTGGTGGTTGTCTGCGTTGTTTTGGTTCGCCGATTTGCATTTGATGTCATCCGCATTGATACGGATGCCATGACGCCTGCATTGCACAAAGAGCAATGGGTGGTGATTAACAAGCTCAAAAGTCCTTCGATTGGCGATATTGTGCTTTTCTACCCGGCCAAAGTACGCCCGGAGGCATCTCTACCCAAGTATTCGCTGGCACGTGTTGCCGCTCTTTCCGGCGATAGCATTCATGTATCGGGAGGCTGCATCCGAGTAAACGGTAGGGAGTTATCTTATCCGTTACACATACCTCGCGGTCAATCCTATGCACTCAGACTGCCCACTCCGCATAGAGCCTACCGACTAGATTACATCAATCTGGTGGCGGTGCGCGAGGCTATCCGTTACGAATTGGGACGGGAAATCTCCACCGAGGGTGGTGAATTGAGCGTGGACGGACGCACTCGTTCGCATTTCACTTTTCGCCATCATTATACTTGGTTGCTGACCGATGTGAGTACGCAAGGTCCCGATAGTCGTCACATCGGCATTGTCAATCGGAAACATATCGTGGGCGTGGTGCTCTTACCTGAAAAAACTAATGCTCTTTCTTATGCTGCTTGCTTCGGCATATGCCCCACCCGTTAGCTATTTTGCCCATCTATTTGCTGCACAAGGAAGTGTTGTGCAAATCGAATTTTGCGAACATTTTGTGAGGCAATCTTATCGCAATCGGTGTCGCATACTCACTCCACAGGGGGTAATGTCGCTGAGTATTCCGCTGGAGCATGACAAATCCGGGCGACAGCTCTTCGGCGAAATCCGTATTTCTGAGCATGGGAATTGGCGTCATTTGCACCGGCAGGCATTGGTGTCGGCATATGGCCGTACTCCTTTTTTTGAATATTATTGGGATGACCTTTCTCCTTTGTACGAACCGGACGAGCCTCTGATAGCCAATTTCAATTTGCGCTACACACGCACCCTATTGGCTTTGCTTGATTTGGATGTGCAGTTGGAACCCACACACAGCTTTCTGCCTCCGCAACCCAACCATGACTTGCGCTACAACATCACACCCAAACAGATACCGGATGCCATGCTGTTTGCTCCGTATTATCAACTTTTTTCAGGCCGCCAATCGTTTGTCCCTGATTTGAGTGTCTTGGATTTGCTCTTCAATATGGGACCGGAAAGTATATTGAAGCTCCAAGAGGTGGCCGCTAACTTCCAAATACTCTAAAGCCATGACATGCTACACTCTGCGTTCTTTATTATTTCTTGCGATATTTCTATTCTATTCGCCGGCTCTATACAGCCAGATTGTCTTTTCCGGCAAAATTCTCGATGAAATGAGTGGAGAACCCATTCCCAATGCCACGGCATACATTCACGAAATCAAGCAGGGATGTGTGGCGGATTTGAAAGGGCACTTCTCTCTGCGCATACCGACCGGCAGCTATACGGTGGAATTCCGCTCCATGGGCTACGAAACCCTTAAACGCACCATCTCGATAAATGCCGATATGCATATAGACATCAAACTCCACGAGAGTGCGCTGGCACTGGAAGAGGTGCGAGTGGTGGGTAAGAAATCCAAGGAAGATCCTGCCTATCGCATCATGCGCGAGGTGATGCGCCGTGTGCCGTATTACGAACAGATTGTCAGTGGCTATGAAGCCGAACTTTATACCAAAAACACAGTCATTTTTAACTCGGTACCTTTTTTCCTGAAAGGTATCAAGGTGGATGATGTGAAATTAAAGGAGTATTTGGGCAAGTATTATGTGGGCGAATGGCATATCAAAGCTACTTATAGTCATCCGGATTTACATCAGCAAGAGATACTGGCATATCGTACCTCGTTACCTGAAGATCTCAAAGAGATGAGCGCAGACCCCGATCTGAACTTCAAAAGCAATATCTATGGCAAAGATGTGCTGATGATGACCATTCCCGGAAAGAGTGATAATCCGCTGCGTAGCGAGGGGCTTGAGGTCTATCGGTATCGTCTGGAAAAGACCGTACGTGATGGCGATAAATTGATTTACCACATTTCTTATCAATCCAAAAATCCATCTCTTGCCCAAACATTGCACGGCAAAATTTGCGTGGTGGATGGTTTGTGGCAAGTGCAATCTCTTCGCAAAAATTATGGCGAGCCTCAAGCCGGCATGATGCTGACCGAAGAAATCGAACTGATACCCATCCGCGATGATTTTTATATGCCCGTATCGGAAGTTTTCAAAATGAAAATCAAAACTTTGGGGTTTGATATGGCGGCTCAATATTTTTCGTCCGTGCGCTATAAAGAACTTGCACAGGATACCCGCATTACACGGGAATTAGGTGAATTGTCTTCGGGCAAGGCTCCCTCTCGGCAAATAGATCTTTATCGTCAGACGCAGGTGGTGCAAAACAGACTTCTGATGGCTTCGTCCGTTGTAAAAGATAAATACTCCGTGCCCGAACCAACCCGAACCAAAGTAAAGGCTACCACGGACAGCATGGCTCTGAAGCGTGATACGACTTATTGGGATGATATTCGCACGGCTCCATTGGATGATAATGAGAAACAATCCTACGACAAACGGGATTCGCTGCTGAAAGCCTTCGACAAAATCCGTTCGCGTAAGATTTTACCCCAAGAAGGCAATTCGCTGTTGGGCGATATTTTGTCGGAAGTCTTAGTGGGTAGAACACATAAATGGGGACAAAACAAACAGAACTCCTTCGGGCACTCCGGGTTATTCACCACACCGCGGAGCTATAATTATTCCGATGGTTTACTCTTGGGTCAATCCGTACTTTTTCAACTGAACCATACTTCCGAACTTCAGACCCGATTGTCGGCAAAAGTCTCCTATGCCTGGCTATCCAAGAAATGGCAATGGGATTTTAGTGGCGATTTCTTTTTTGCTCCCCGAAAACGTGGTCATGCCGATGTGAAAGTTTTCAATAAGACCACCGGATTGGACGGTGAATTGGGAGGCGGTGAAAATGCCATCAACACACTTTTCACACTCTTGGATGGTCGGGGCTCTTCTTTCCTGACTTATAGAAACCATATCTCCGCCTCCATGCAATATGATATCATCAACGGACTGGCAGTGGATGTGGGCTTTGCGTTGGAAGATGTGGAGCCGTGCAAGCCTGTACGGGTGTGGAGCTTGGGCACGCGGTTGGCATCGTTCAATAAGTCCAATCGCAAGACTTTCGACCCTGAGTTATACCCTTTTTTCGATGCCCATCGGAGTCTGACATGGCAGGCCGAAGTGGAGATAAACTTCACACCTTATTACCGCATCCTTGCTAATGGGCGCAAAGTATATCATCGTCCTGGTGCCCGTTCGCCACTCATCACACTGCTGATTCGCCAAGCCATCAGCCGAACGAATACCAATGACAGTCGCTATCTCTTTGCCCGCACAGCCATAGATTTCGTTCAGGAGTTGGGACAGTACTCCCAACTTCGCTATCGTGTCGAGGGGGGAGCTTTTCTGGATAATAGTTGCATATATCCCACCGACCGCATATTCCTATCCCAAGCCAATTCCGGATTACTGCCGGCTGGTCTTGGTGATATTCGCTTCTTTTCTTTGCCCGCCTATACCACGGCTGCGAATGAATATGCCATCGGCAAGATAAGTTATATTGCACCTGCCCTACTTTTCAATCGCCTTCCCATCCGTTATTTGCAATCCATGCGCGAAGAAATTACCGCGCAGTGCTATTGGGACATCTTCGGCAAGCCCTATTTGGAGGCCGGCTACATCCTCAAAAACGGCATTTTCGACATCGGCTTCTATTATGGTGGTTACAACGGCTATCAAACACCCGGTTTTGGTATTAATTTCATATTTAATTCTTCGCCCATCAAATTCGAATACAAATAATAATTATGGAACCGCTTTACACCATTACCAACAAACCGAATTTGGATGAGTACATCCGATTCGGTCGTGTTGTGTTTGACAAACAATATCGCTTGCGGAAGAAAAGTCTAATCGTGAACATTCTATACAGTATAATCATCTGCAGCTGTTTGATGGCTTATTGCTTTGGGCATGTGTCAATTACCTATCTGTATGTGGGAACAGCTTTGTTCGTTGCTCTTCTCTATTTTAATTGGAGCCGTTCGTACAGAACGAAACGGCAGCTCAAAAAATCGTTTCAGACCAATAAACTTAATGCGGCAGAAGACAATGAATATCAAGTTCTGTTTTTCGAAGACAGTTTTAAAGTTACATCGAATTACGGAGAATCGAGCCTTGAATACGCCAAACTCTTTCAGATATTGGAAACGCCGACACATTTTTATCTGATGAGCGGACAAGGGCACGGAACCATCGTGCCCAAAGTAGGCAGCTCTGA
>CAMFNC010000080.1 GCA_945965245.1 uncultured Porphyromonas sp.
CTCAAGATGGCAGCCATGGGCATGAAAAAGCCCAGTGCCGAAGAAATTGCCAAAATGAAAGCCGCCGCCAAACAGGGCAAAGGGGGAGGCATGTCCGGCATGATGCCCAAAGCACTGACCCCGGAGGAACAAAAGGCCAAAGAATGGGCAGAGGCGGTCATTACCCTACACAATGCCATCGAAAAGGTCGCATTCTACCGCAATACCTTGGAGCAAAGCCCGAACAAAGAACTTAAGGCTCTGTGCAATGCTCTGGCCGGAGGTTATACACCTCCTTCGGCAGGCGGAGATTTCATTGCAGACCCTGCCGTACTGCCCACCGGACGTAACCTATATGCCATAGACGCAGAGTCCACACCGGCAGAACGGGCATGGAAGCACGGCAAGGAAATGGCAGAAAGCATGTTGGCTAACTACCGAAGCAAACACCAAGGCGAGTATCCGAAGAAGGTGAGCTTTACGCTCTGGAGCAGCAGCTTCATCGAAAGCGAGGGCGCCACCATAGCCGAAATACTCTATCTACTGGGTGTAGAGCCCGTGCGCGACCGCATGGGGCGCGTGCAGGATATACGGCTCATCCCCATTGGCGAACTGGGGCGTCCGCGCATTGATGTGGTGGTGCAGACCTCCGGACAGCTCCGTGATTTGGCTGCCTCCAGACTCTTCCTCATCCAAAAAGCCGTGGAGATGGCAGCCGGATCTGATGACGGCGACTCCAATGTGAACCGTGTGGCCAAAGGAGTCAGAGATGCAGAGCGGGTATTGCTGAAAAAAGGTATTCCTCCGGCAGAAGCGCGTGCATTGAGCACGGCACGAGTATTCGGCGGGCTGAATGGAGCCTATGGCACCGGCATTCAGGAAATGGTGGAAGCCGGCGACCGATGGGAGCAACGCCGAGAAATAGCCGATGTCTATGTGCACAACATGGGAGCCATCTACGGAACCGACCAAAATTGGGGAGCATACACCGCTGGAGCGTTCGAGGCTGCACTTCAAAATACCGATGCCGTGGTGCAACCCCGCCAAAGCAATACATGGGGTGCACTCAGCTTAGATCACGTATATGAATTTATGGGCGGTCTGACTCTGACCGTGCGAGAACTGACCGGCAAAGACCCGGAAGGCTATTTCAACGACCTGCGTAACCGACACAAGGTACGCACGCAAGACATCAAACAGGCCATCGGCGTGGAAACACGCACCACGCTGCTCAATCCGGCATACGTACGCGAACAAATCAAAGAGGGAGCCGGCGCGGCCGATGCCATCGACGAAACCATACGCAATACCTATGCCTGGAATGTGATGAAGCCGAGTGCCATAGATAAAGAATTATGGGACGGATTGTATGAGATGTATGTGCAGGATATACATCATCTGGGCGTAAAAGAGTTTTTCGAACGTGAAAACCCGGCCGCCATGCAAGATTACACCGCTGCCATGCTGGAAACCATACGCAAAGGGATGTGGCAGGCCACCCCGGCACAAACCGAAGCCATAGCTCTTCTGCATGCCGAAAGTCTCAGCAAGTCCGGAGCCGGATGCAGCGAAATGGTCTGCGACAACGCCAAACTGCGCAAGTTTATCAGCGACAAACTGCCGGCACAAGAGGCGCAAGTGTATCAAAAACAGATCGCAGTGGCACGCCAAGTAGAAAGCAAAAATGTATCGGATAAGAAGCAACAGGTGCTCAAAAAAGAGGAACTGAACCCATCCGCCCCTTCGACCAACCACCAAAGTGACGGAAAGAAGCGCGGTATCACTATCTTTGTGGCTGTGGTTCTTGTGGTTGCCATTGTGGGTCTACAGATTCGCAAAAACAAACGACGTAAAAAGCAATCGTAGCAAGTGCCATTCCTTCATTGATTGGTATTAGGATATATATGAATGACCTTCTGCTTCTGATTAGTCTGATAGCACTGATTAAGCTGATGGTGGAGGAAGCCCTCCGCCCACGGCTATGGCTTCGACTCATCCATGCGGCACTCTTCGGACTCTTTCTGGCACTGATTCATCCCATCTGCCTAAGCATCAGCAAACCGGCTTTGGAGGCTTGGGTGGCATCACACGAAAGTTTGCAAAATGCCACACTCTTTGTGATGGCAGATTTGGCACTCTGTCTACTGCTGGTTACCGCCCATGAAGTTCCGGTGCCCGACCGCGCATTCCTGCGCTATCATGGCGTTTTGACCAGTGCTACCACACTGCTGCGGCGCAGTATGCCTTATATGCCGCCTCTATTGGCTTTCCCTGCTCTGTTTTACCTGCGCATGTATCTGCTTTATTCGCTCCCCGGCACCTCTTTCATAGGAGTTACGGCCGCCTTAATCGGAGGTGTGGTAATATGGATATTGACCGCGCCTTGGATTGGCAAGGCTTTGGGCATCGACCTGCGCGAACTGAGCATTTTATTCTCTTTGGTGGTACTGGCTATCGTGGTGGGTGCAGGCGCCATGAGCCTGCGGATACGTAACTACTCCGCCACCGACATCGACCCTTCCGCCCTCTGGACGGTATTGGCCATCGGCATTACGGCCGGTATCGGCTATCTCTTATATATGTGGAAAAACAAGAAACAAAATAAAATCCGTTCAAAGCAATGAAATTCATCTCAGACATTATGTTTTGGATCTCCAATGGCCTGCTCATCCCGGTCATCGTGGGTCTGCTGATTCTCTTTGTCATTGCCGTGCTCATGCTCGGCGGGCTTTTCGGCTCACGCCAGCATTACCGTCGGCGCATAAGCACCTATGGCAAACTCTTCGACCAAATCAAAACACAAGGCACAGACGCCCTACACCAAAAACTTACTGAAGCTGCCGGTGCCACCCCTTTTGAGCGTGTGGCTCTCTCACTCTTTACTGCCAATGAGGCCGAACGCAATTTCATTGTGGGCAGCTATGAATTGGAATTGGAACGTCGGCTTTCCTCCTCCAAAATACTAACCAAGTTCGGTCCCATTTTGGGTCTGATGGGGACTTTGATACCAATGGGACCGGCTCTCGTGGGATTGAGCACGGGCGATATTTCCTCAATGGCCTACAATATGCAGGTGGCATTTGCCACCACCGTAATGGGCATGTTCGCTTCCGGTGTGGGCTATCTGGCTCTGCAAGTGATACGCAGCTATAACCACAAAGACCTGCTTTGGATGGATTACCTCAACGATGCATTGACTCATGAGCAAAAGAAGACGCTTTAACGAAGAGGAAACCGACCCTTCGAGCCTGCTATCCAACCTTTTCGATGTGGCCATGGTCTTTGCCTTGGCTCTGATGGTAGCTCTCGTCAGTAAATTCAATATGACCGAGGTCTTCTCACAAGAAGACTATACCATCGTGAAAAATCCGGGCAAAGACAATATGGAAATCATCATGAAAAAAGGCGAGAAGATAGAAAAATACACACCCAAAGAGGAACAGAAGGACACTGACCAAACCAAAGGGAAGCGTGTGGGCATTGCCTATCAGCTGGAAAATGGAGAAATCATCTACGTACCTGAAGAGTAAACAGCCCACTATCTCACACGACAATAACAAAGCAAACAAAAGATTTCATAAGTGAATATATTTATGCCGATAGCAATGTGTTTTTTTTAACTTTGCGTCGATATCAAAACTCTTTGCGCATATGAAACGCTTGCTTTATCTAATTTATTTCTGGCTAATCGGCATGCCGATTTTTGTGGTATGTACCATCGTGGCAGCCCTTATAGCCGTAATTGGCTGCTCACTTTCGCACAGCAATTGGTTTTGCTTCTACCCAGGTGTGGTATGGTCGCGCATCGCACTTTGGCTATCGCTTTGTCCCATTCGTATTCAGGGACGTGAGAATCTCGACAAGCATCACGGTCCTTATGTGGTAGTAGCTAATCATCAAGGAGCTTTCGACATTTTTATGATGTATGGATATCTGGGTGTCCCATTTAAATGGGTGCTCAAAGAAGGTATTCGCAAAATTCCGTTTATGGGGCGAGCTTGTAAAGCCGCAGGATTCATTTTCGTGGATGACACCAAACCCTCATCCATCAAATACACTATGCGATCTGCCCAACGTGTATTGGCAGAAAATACTTCTATCTTTATTTTTCCAGAAGGAAGCCGCACCCAAGACGGCAAAATGGCACGTTTCAAAAAAGGGGCGTTTATCATGGCTTCGGAATTGAATGTACCCATTGTACCAGTGGCCATAGATGGTTCGTTTGATGTGCTGAAAAGAGGTTCGCTGAATGTGCACGCACACAAACTGCGCCTGACCATCCTTCCTCCGGTACGCATCACAGATTATGGAGAAGCTCCGATGAACATCCAACTAGCCACACGGGATGTGCGTAGCAAGCTGGCGCAAATATTGCCCAATGAACCCTAAAAAGATCACGAATGAGACAAGCCAACGAAGAAGCGGCGCAACATCTGACCGCCCTTATCGGGATGGGTTCGCTCAAGCAAGCGGAAATCCTGCAACGTTTTTTCAAAACAGGTGAGGGTGAATATGGCTATGGTGATATCTTTCTGGGTATCAAAGTGCCCGCCATCAGGGCATACGAACAGCGGAATCGCCCCTGGCATACGGATGTGCTACACGAAATGCTGCGCTATCCCGAGCATGATATGCGTGCTCTGGCTCTGATTGCATTAGTCAATCTTTATAAAAAAGCAGGCAAAGACGCCCAAGAAAAGAAGCGACTCTTTGACTTCTACATGGCTCATTTCGAGCATATCAATAATTGGGATTTAGTAGATATCACATGTCCGTATATCGTAGGGAATTATCTCTGTGAAGTATCGCCCGAACAAGAACTGTTATTGGATAAATGGGCAGACTCTGACAGATTGTGGACCAAACGCATTGCCGTGGTGAGCACGTTGGGCATGATCAGACAGGAGTATTTCGTCCCCACCCTGCGTATCTGCACCCGACTGTTATTCGACAGGCATGACCTGATACAAAAAGCCAACGGCTGGATGCTGCGAGAAATGGGCAAACGCAACAAACAATTGCTGCTGGACTATCTGGAGCAATACGCCCACAGAATGCCGCGAACCACCCTGCGCTATGCTCTGGAAAAGCTGGACCCGGAGACCAAAAAGGACTTTATGCAGCGCACCGGAGAGCAAGAAATAGGGTCGAAAGAACTTTTTTAGAGTCCGTTACCATATTATTTGCTATTTTTGGGACAAATTTGACTAAGTAAATTATCACAATGGATAAAGTTAGCTACTCATTAGGGCTGAGCATCGCCAATAATTTCCTCAATTCCGGAATGACCGATGTGGTTTATGATGATTTTATAAAAGGCATGAAAGATGTCTTCGAAGAAAACAAACCCGAAATCACTTACAACGAAGCCAAAGAGGTAATCAACAATTATTTTGTGGAAGCACAGAAAAAAGCCATGCGCCTAAACAAAGAAGCCGGTGAAGAATTTCTGAAAATCAATGGTTTGAAAGAAGGCGTAATCACACTGCCAAGCGGAGTGCAATATGAAGTAGCCAAAATGGGCGATGGTATCAAACCCACCCTCCAAAATACGGTGCGTTGCCACTATCACGGCACACTCATCAATGGTACAGTCTTTGACAGTTCGATGGATCGCGGCGAACCGGCCGAATTCCCCGTAAGCGGTGTGATTTCCGGTTGGACGGAAATTCTACAACTAATGCCTGTGGGCAGTAAGTGGAAAGTAACCATTCCCGCGCACTTGGCTTATGGCGAACGTGGTGCCGGTCAGATGATTCAGCCCAACAGTACATTGATTTTCATCATTGAACTTCTGGACATCGTTAAGTAAATCCATATCTTCTCCCCCTACATCAATTCTTACAACTCTATGAAATTCGATGGCTCTTTGAGACTCGGCATACTGACAACCTTGTTGGCATTGGCTTTGCTAACAGGCTCATGTTCGTTGCTGCAAAAGTCTTCGGATACACTACCGGAGGGATATTTGGCCACTAAGCAAGACTCTATATCTTATGCCTTAGGAGTGGTCAATGGTCATTCTTTTAAACAAAGCGTAAGCGGTATGCCCGGCAATAGCGGTCTGAAAAAAGATGTGCTGCTACGTGGTTTCCGCACAGCTTATGATGGTGGCACACTGCTCATCAACCGCGAAGACGCAGAAAAGATGCTCCTTGATTACGTAAAAGGAGACACAGAAGCCCGCAAGAAAAGACGTCAATCCATCGCCGACTCGCTAACAAACGTACATGCCGCCATGAAAGGCGTACAAAAGACCCGAAGCGGACTCCAATACGTGGTGCTCAAAGAGGGCACGGGCACAGCTCCCACCCTCCAAAAGGTGGTACGCATCCATTATCGCGGACTCACGGCTGCCGATGGCAAAGAGTTTGACAACAGCTACAAACGAGAGCAACCTCTGGTAACACCGCTGATGGAGCTATTACCGGCATTGACCGAGGGGGTAATGCTGATGAAACCGGGAGCCAAATATCAGTTTTTTCTCCCCTACTCCATAGCTTACGGCGAATACGGTGCAGGCGAAATCCCTCCGTATGCCAACCTTATTATGGAAGTGGAGCTATTGGATGTACTGGATAAAATACCCGAAAAGACTCCTGCCGCTCCCGAAGCGGAAACCGAACAGCAGGTCGTTTCTTCCGAAAATCCAAATCAAGAGACAAGAGAGAAATATCAACAATAATACAAAATCCAATTTAACATCTTTAAAATGAAAAAAATCGCTTTGATTATGGCGGCTTCAGCCATGACGCTGAGCCTCGTAGCTTGCTCCGGAAAACCCGGCAAGCCCGAACCCAAAACAGATGCCGACAGCTTGGCTGTGGCCATGGGTATTATATATGGCAACCAAATGAACCAATCATTTGCCATGTCTCGCCAGCAAGGTCAGTCCATTGACTCTATGGAATTCCTCCGCGGTTTCAAAGAATCACTGAATGACACCACCAAGTTCTCTTACTTTGCAGGTGGCATCACGGCCGGCAACATCGGCACTCAATTGCGTGCTGACTCCATCGATGCCGAAATGTTCTACAAGGCATTCTATGCCGCTACCATCAATGACTCTACCAAACTGTCCATGACTGTGGAAAAGGCTCAGGAATATTTGGAAAAAGCCAATGCAGCCAAACGCGAAAAACAAATGAAAGAGCAATTCGGCAAAAACATCACAGCCGGTAAAGCTTATATGGAAAAATTCCTGAAAGAAGAAGGCGTACAAAAAACCCAAAGTGGCTTGGCCTATAAGGTATTGCAACCCGGTACCGGAGCTACTCCCACCGCAGAAGACACTGTAAAGGTGAAATATGTGGGCAACTTGGTAGATGGCAGCGAGTTTGACAAAAACGAAGAAGGCATCGAATTTGGCGTAACCGGTGTAATT